>JACDDS010000018.1 GCA_013816805.1 Chitinophagales bacterium
CCATCAAAAAAAGAGGCTGTATAAAACAATTACAACGCTGATGATAGAATAAAAAAGAAAAAATGATACTCGAAGACAATAAAATCTATTCCCATCCCTAAGGCAAAATCATTTTCAGGAACACCCTATGTTGTAGTTGAACTGAATAAAATCCAATTTCTCATTTTTCAAAAGTTGTATCAGCTGCGGATAAGCATTCACTGTATAATGCGTGGCACCAATGTAACGTATACGACCTTCTGATTTCCACTCACGAAGCGTTTTAATATGCGTGTCAAAGTCTACCAGGTTATGTACCTGCATCAAGTCCATAACTTCTGTCTGCATATTTTTGAAAGAAGCATTCATTTGGTCAATGCCTTTTTGCCGGCCGGTAGTCCAGACCTTAGTAGCTAAAAAAGCTTTTCCCTCAGCTGCAATTCTTGTGTAAGATCCCCTACTACCTCTTCTGCAGATCCGTACATAGGAGAAGAGTCTATTATACTACCAACTGCCAGCAGAAAAGCCTGCATCACCTCTTTTAACGTAGTGCGTTGAATTTTATCCTTACCAACATCAAACGTTTGCCAGGTACCCAATCCAATAACAGGAAGCAGTTCACCTGTAGTTGGAATAGAACGGCGAAGTATCGTATGCTCCATAAAATACTTTTAGAAGGTGTTTTTTAGTACGAAAATTTTAATAAATATCTAAGGCAAATTTATGACCCCCGCATTAATCTATATCAAGTAGTCATTCTTACCTCAATTCCATTTTTGAAAATGCTTCGATCATTTCCTGTTCCGTTGGCGGATGCAATATATTGTGTTCTGCAAAATCGCTGGCTTGGGGATAGGATGTTTTCCGGATTCGTTCAGCAGCTTCTTCCAGATCATAGGTTGTATGCCGTAACTGTACATCAGATGTAAGCAATAACCAATAGGCACCCCGCTCCCCGAACGGCATTCCTGCACTGCCTGCATTAACAACCCGGATCTTCCCGATCATTCGGTCAAACTGCATATGTGTATGGCCGCAGATGATCAACTGAACATTAAGCCCTTTAAAAAGCGGCAACAGGCGATCTTCAGGAGTCAGGCGTGTAAATATTTTTGTATCACTTTCCGGTGTAGCATGGCAAAACATTACTTTACCTAAATCCGCAATGTCAATTATGAGAGTTTTAGGCCAGCTTGTCATTAGTTGCACATGTTCAGAACAAAGATGCTCCGCTGAATGGCGAAGGAGTTCCTTAACCTGTTCGGGCAATGTGCTTGATTCCGCTCCTGACATTAATTCGAGAACTTCACGGTCGCCATTACCCTGAATAAACCGGACTGGGATATCAAGACTTAATAACGTTTCAATGGTTTCATCTGGCATTGGCCCCGGCCCTACATCCCCGCCAATTACTATCTGATCAACCTGTGCCAGACGGATGTCACGGAGCACCGCCTCGAGTGCCGGAAGGTTCCCGTGAATATCATAGATTGCAGCTACACGCATACGAATATAGATGCCTAAATTAAATTACATATGACTCACCAATAATCCAACTACCGGTTAGTGAAGGAAAAAAATGACATCATAATAAATCCATGTAATTTTTTCAGGCTGAAGGAATTGATGATCTCTTAATAAAGGTTAAGTGAAAATTATTTCTTTCATTGGGCAACCAACATTTTCCTGGTTTCCGAGTGTTCCTTCATTTGAAGTGTGTAGTAATAAATTCGGCTTCCGGATGGTGGGGCATTAAATAAAACTGTTTTCAATCCTGGTGCTTCGATGGCATCCACAAGAGTAGAAACTTCTCTGCCAAGAGCATCAAACACTTTTAGCGTTACCTGTTCCTTGTTTGAAAGGCGATACCGGATAACCGTATTACCATTGAAAGGATTCGGGTCATTCTGTGCTAGAAAAAAATTGGACGAAATAATATGTCCGGTGGAAGTTGCGGTGCCTGTACGGAATACACCCCCACCTGCTGTTCCGGCAAAAATAACTCCGTTACTGTTTGTTGTCAAAGCACGAATATCAATCGCGGTCAGGCCATCATTGGTTTCAACCCAATTATCCCCGTTGTCCATTGATTTAAAAACGCCTCCTGAAGTTCCCGCGTAAATATTATTAGCCGAGTCGATGGTTATGGCTGAAGGATTGGTGTTCGTCAGGCCGTTATTAATCTGTGTCCAGTTATCCCCGTCGTCAGTGGAGCGAAACATGCCACCTCCATAGTAGGTTCCTGCAAAGAGATCATTATCTGAATTGATTGCAAGAGCTGTAATATCGGTAAAGGTCAATCCGCTGTCTGCAGCAATCCACGTATCGCCGTTATCCGTTGATTTAAAAACGCCGACCCCGCAACCGGCACTTCCTGCAAAGAGCTCATCATCTGAGTTAATTGTGAATGACCAGATGTAAGGACAGGTTAAACCATTATTAATTTGGGTCCAGGTATCTCCATTATCTGTTGACCGGTAAACACCACCTCCCAGGTAGGTTCCAGCAAAAATTTCGCCGCTTGAATTGATAGCCAGTGCACGAACATCAGTGGTTATGATTCCATTATTCACTTCAACCCAGCTTTCACCATCGTCGGTAGATCGAAAGATGCCTCCTTCGCCATCAATAAAATCGGCTCCAGCAAAAATGTCTCCGCCTGAATTAATTGCAAGGCAGCTGATATATTTAGCGGTTAAACCATTGTTGATCTTCATCCAGCTTTCTCCGCCATCCTGAGAACGAAAAATACCAATGCCATAGGTTCCTGCAAAGATCTCATTGTTATTCACTGCAAGAGCGCGCACCTCTGTTGCAATCAATCCGGTATTTATTTCCATCCACGTTTGGCCGCCATCTTCTGACCGGAAAGCTCCTCCTCCAAAATATGTCCCTGCGAAAAAGTTATTATCGGAATCTACCAACATTGATAAAACAAAAGTGGAGGTCAGGCCAGCATTCACCTGGCTCCAGTTATCACCATTGTCGGAAGAATAAAAAATGCCATCGCCATAAGTTCCCGCGAATACATTGCCGCTGGAATCGAACACAATGGCATACACATTATTAGAGCTTGCAAGGGGCAATTTCGTCCAGGTATTTCCATTATCTATTGATCGGAAAATTCCTTCTCCAAAATCAGTCCCCGCAAAAATATCGCCATGGGAGTTAATTCCCAGTGCTGTTATGTACTGACCAGTGACCCCACTGTCAATTGCAGTCCAGGTATTTCCATTGTCAGCTGATTTAAAAATGCCGCTGCCCCAGCTTCCTGCAAAGATCTCGTCTGATGAATTCACCGCCAAAGCGGGGACATATGTATTGGTGAGTCCATTAATGATCAACGACCAGCTTTCACCATTGTCGGTAGACCGATAGACGCCGCCACCTTCAAAGGTTCCGGCAAAAATTTCACCCACCGAATTAACAACCAGGGTTACTACGAAAGGGAAGGTGAGCCCATTGTTCACTGCTGTCCAGCTTGCCCCGCCATCTTCGGAACGAAAAACTCCGCCTCCTAATGTTCCTGCAAAAAGATCATTGCCTTGTGTTACTGCTAATGCCCATACATCCGTTGCGGTAAGGCCATTGCTCATTGGTGCCCAGGTATTTCCATTGTCTTCAAATCGCAAGACCCCACCTCCGCGCGTTCCCGCAAATATGTTATGGTTGGAATCCATGACCAGGCATCGAACATCACCGCCGTAAGGACCATTGGTTTGTTCCCATGTTTGAGCGTACGTAATAGAAGTAAAAGCGAGCAGGAGAGCGAAAGTGAGTTTCATCTGGCTTTTGGGTTTAAGATTAAGAAGGTTGCTGCAATTGAAGTTGCTGTAATTAAAGATATTAATTTTTAGACTCTAATTGAATTTGAAAATCATTTTAAATACAGCGGAAACAAGGTTGATCCCAATATGGTGATTGGACATCAATTGTTTGTAAGTGAATGGAGTTTAGGGATTCCGGCTACCGAAAAGGACAAAAAAGCTTCCGCGCCTTTGAACGAAAAGCACGGAAAGCCGTAATCAATTTAACTTATCTATTTTATGAAATGACGTAATTGCTTATCAGTTGAGGCAACACAATTACGTAGAAAGATTACCAAGTTTTGTGCTTACATCTAATATCTCTATGCCGGTAAGCACGTGATCTTTATCATAATCGAGTGCAATGCCTTCAGGTACGTCTCCGTAGTGACTGTAGTTTCTTTGAACGTGATGCTCAAAGAGTCAACTTCTTTATCATGGGTTATTTTCATACTTCAAAAATAATAAGTGTCACTCTCATAGCTTGCGCATTCGGAGACAGTACAGAGGATTCGCAGGGAAGACTGGGCTGGAGTGAAAGGTTACATGCCGCCTGGTTGTAGAATGCTCACGCGGTTTCCTTCGGAGTCAATGAACACTACCCATTGACCGATTCCAGGAATCTCCATGGGTTCGCCTTCTACTTTTCCTCCGGCATCTGTAATTTTTTTGATGGCAGAGTGAAGATCATCTACAGAAATAACGACAGAAGTGCCCGCATTGGGAGCCTGATTTTTCGGAAAGAAACCCCCGTTGATGTTGCCCGGCGTTTTTACGATTCTGTTTTCATCGGTTTCGGTGGTTCCTGCCGTAATATAATCTCCCATTTCAGGGCCCGTGGTTTGCATGTTCCAGCCGAAAGCCTGTGAATAAAATTTCTGCAGGCGTTGGCTGTCTTCATAAGGCATTTCAAAGTGTACTACCGGATTTGATTTCATGTTTTTGATTTTCGTTTAAATAAATTTTTACCAAAATTCAATTTTTTTTTAATTCCTAAAATAAATTTGTGTTATCAGTAGTAATGGAATTGAAACCACTGGAAAATGCATCATGAACCCCGCAATGAATAAACCCGATCCGCAGCATGTGGGGAAAAATTAAAACGCAGTAGTGCGTCTTTTATTCAATGTGAAAAATTTTTGACTTCTCTGCTTTGGGAATGAGCTCAATTAATTTTGGTATCAGCGGCTTAATATCGTCATACCTTAGAGTAGGAATGATGAGAACAATTACAGTTATGGGAAGTGATCTCAGATTCTGCTGGTACTCGAGGTTTTGATCGGCAGTAATAAAAATTTCAAAGTTTTCCTGAACCATCATCTTCAATAAGACACCGTTCTTAAATGCATCCCATTGCAACTCACGAACAGTGAATATCTCATATTCCTTTAATTGAAACTTCAATCGCCGAGGTAGATTTTCATCAAGCAATATCTTCATGAAGTTTGTGTAGCAGTTGACTGTTGAATTCCTTTCCTGCTAACTCAAGTAACCTTAGTGCCTGTTCTTTTTTTACACCGGGAAAATCTTCGAGGTAAGTGTCCAGTGAATCTCCTGCACTAATGTAATCGAACAAACTCTGAATGGGAACCCGTGTGCCGGTAAACACCGGAATGCCGCTCACAATTTCCGGATCAATGGTGATGAGATCGTGCAGTACCATTCTTTTTTCTTTCAAAGTTACAGAATAGAATTTGAAGAAGATAAGGGGGAAGATTACGATATATTAACCGATGCTTGCCAAATGAAATGCAATAACTCACTTCAGATTGTAAGCCGCCCTGTCCCGGGCTCACATACATAGCTTGCGCATTCTGAGACAGTGCGGAGGATTTGCGGCGAAGACTTGGCGGCGGAAGAAAAATTTCTGAAGGCGTTGGCTGTCTTCATAAGTCATTTCAAAGTGTACTACCGGATTTGATTTCATGTTTTTGATTTTCGTTTAAATAAATTTTTACCAAAATTCAATTTTTTTTTAATTCCTAAAATAAATTTGTGTTATCAGTGGTAATGAAAATTGAAACCACTGGAAAATGCATCATGAACCCCGCAATGAATAAACCCGATCCCGATCATGCTGCAAAAATGAAAAGCATTAGCTCTCCACTTCAATTGCTGGTAGAGTATGCCACAACATCTCGAGCACTACTACCATTGATAAAGAAATCTTTTGATTACGCGGCTACATCATTAATGTGAAGCACCTTCTTCACATTTTTTGCGGAAATGATTTGATATGCTTCAACGGTCTCGACGCCGAGCGTGCTTCCGTCAGCAGCGAAGAATTCTACTTCATATCCTTTTCCGTTTTCGTGAATCATCACAATGGTGCCTACGTCGCCTTTGATGAAGGGAGTTCCCGGAAGATTTTCTGTAAGAACAATTCGTTCGAATTCTTGGATCATAATTGAACAGGATAAGCAGTTACAAATTTAAGGATGTTTTCTTTTGCGGGCTTCATCCAAATTGCACGCAGCATGAATTCATAACCGTCGGGTGCTTTCATTTTACCTGTTACAATGTACTTGGTTCCGAATAATGTTTCTACTACATCAACCAGTGAGCATTGTTCAAGATGATCAACTAAAAATTGCTTCAGCACTTCCGGTTTCTCAGAATCAAATCCATGTTGAATAAAATAATCAGCTTTTACACTGCCTTCAGGATGATTGATGTTGAGAAGGTATTCCGTGATTTTGAAGTCCTCAATCACAACGTCAGCGAAAGTTGAAACATCCATTTGGAAAATTAAGGAAAGGAATTTGCCTTGTACCCAACACCAATGTTGAAAAACATATAAACGAGTTGATGCGACAGTCATGAACCCCGCAATAAATAAAATCCGATGCTTGCAAAATTGAAACGCAGTAGCTCTACTTCAGTTTGTAAGCCGCCCTGTCCCGGGCTCGCTCACATAGCTTGCGCATTCGGAGACAGTGCTGAGGATTAAACGAGAGAGGTCGTTTACACCTTGTCATTAGATCTTCTATCCGCTTCTTCAACTCTACTTTGCTGGTTAGTTGAATTGGATAGTTCTTCAATGAATTTTGTATCAATAGATTCTAGATCACTTGTTATTATGACTCGTATTCCTACTGGTTTCAAGAAATTATTTCCTAACTTATTCTGAAGCAGTCGTCCGCCATGAAAAACGGTAAGAATTTCAACTTCATCTTTAGAATGGATTTCATAAATAATGCGATAACTGCCTTCTAAAAGGTGACGAATGTTATCATCATTCATTTCGGAAACTTTAGTTCCGGTAAAAGGTGAATGCTTGAGGATTTCAGTTCTGGCAAAAATTCTTTGAACCATTCTTTCAGCGTAGCGTACTGAAACTTTTGAAATGTATTGTGCTATTGGTCAAGATCATCCAGCGCTATTTTGTTCCATCTGATCTTAGCCATCTGTTCATTTTTTCTTTGGCTTCTTCCTCAGAGAATGAATGACCCTGCTTTGAGTTCTTACGTGCTTCTTCTATCTTGTTAATGACCAGGAAACGCTCGAACAATTCATCGACAGAAATCTCTTCCGGAAGATTTTGCAGCCCTTCTATAACTTGTGTTTTTGTAAGCATTAATACAAAAGGTTTTTACGAAGTAAAAATTTCTTAGCCGCACTGACGGCTTCGAACTCTTATAAAAAAATATGTTTCCTGGTGAATCAATTACCTCCTTCATTTCCTCCAAAGGAGGAAAGCCACACACAAAGCCTCCAAATACTTAATTTTCTTCCTTTCTCTTCAAAATTTCCAATCCGAAATCCGAATTACTTTCTATCCGCATTTACTGCTTCCGCAGCTCTTACAAACCAAACACCCTTCCTGATAGATCAAGCCATTCGGGTCACCGCATTCGGAGCATTTGCGGTGGACGGCTGCGGTGCTGTCTTCAATGTATTTCTTGAGGGCACGCTCTACGCCTGCTTTCCGGGTGTTGAGGGAATCGATCGATATTGTCACTTCTTTAGTTTCTTCGTCTATTTTGCGAGTCGTTTGTTTTCACCTTTTACTTTCTTTCAATCTTCTTGATATCTTCTTCTGCTGCAAGTTTTTCCGGCTTAATTCCACTCTGTATTAAACTGTTCCTGACGGTCTGATTGTTCTTCACGTGCTGATGAGTAATTTTTTCTTCCCCACGAAGATCATCCTTCTTTATGTTGAAGTTGGTTATTTCATTCGCAAAGTCTTTTGCCTTGATGGTAATTGTCGGAAGAAAATCTGCCAATGGCTTTCCTTCTGGAACATCAAGACGTATTTTCATGTCGCCAGTGGTAAATCCTCCAAACAGTGCTTGATCACCCTGGCTGATAATTCTCCCGAATCCTTGCTGATCAACACCTCGCTGATACATGACACCAGATAATTCCTTCTGTGAAAATGAAAGTTTCTCTCTTGCATAAATGCGTTCAATTTCTCCGACTCGTTGCTCAATGATCTCTTGCTTACGAGTTTGGATAGCGAAGTAGCTCATCGCAAAAGCAATTTCATCCTTGCGGGGATCTCCATTTTGCGCAATTAGATAACAGGCATATCGCGTGAGAATAATATCATCTACTTCGCGCTCGGCGGTCTTACCAATCCTGATCATTTTCGTGACGCCACGAAAATGATCAGCCATCTGCTGCCCGGAGTTAATGCAAGCTGTTTTCGCTTTATCAATTACTTTCTGAAAATTTTCCCATCTGCCATAACCAAGGAGTGGTTGCAATTCTCTTGCAAACCAAAACTCAATACCATCTTGTTCATGAGCAGCTTCTTCAAAACTTTTAAAAAGTGCCTTTACTAATTCTTGTTTCATCGGTAAATTTTTTTTGAAGGATTTTTCACCCACACTTACTGCTCCTGCAACTCTTACAAACCAAACAACCTTCCTGGTGATTATTACTTCCATTTCCTCCAAAGGAGGGAAGCCACACACAAAGCCTCCAAATACTTAATTTTCTTCCTTTCTCTTCAAAATTTCCAATCCAAAATCCGGATTACTTTCTACCCACATTTACTGCTTCCGCAGCTTTTACAAACCAGACACCCTTCCTGGTAGATCAGCCCGTTCGGGTCGCCGCATTCGGAGCATTTACGGTCAACGGCTGCTGTTCCGTCTTCTATGTATTTCTTGAGGGCGCGCTCTACACCCGCCTTCCAGGTGTTGAGTGAATCGGATTTTAAATCCATGTTTTCGATGAGGTCTACTACATGGGGCAGCGGCATGCCGTGGCGCAATACGCCGCTGATGAGCTTGGCGTAGTTCCAGAACTCCTGGGTAAAGGACCGTGACAGGGCTTCAATAGTTACCTTGTATCCTGCGCGGTCTACATATTGAAAATCGTACCGGGTGGTCCGGTCTTCGAGCCGGGTCTTTATGACCCAGCCGTGGTTCACATAGCTCGGCAGGTGAATGGAGTCTTCATCCACCACACCCGTGAAGATTTCATAAGGTCTTCCTTTCAGCAATCCGATCACCGCCATCCATTTTTCGCTGCCATTCATGAAGCGCAGTACATTTGCTTCCAGCACCTTGGGACGCTTGGGGGCGTGCGAGACAGGCACTTCATTTATCGTATCCTTTTTCTTTTCTTCCTTAGAAACAAGCACTCCCGTACGCGATCCGTCGCGGTACACAGTAATGCCTTTCAGCCCATGCTTCCACGCTTCCAAATAAATCTCACCTACCTTTTCTACAGGAACATCATTGGGCAGGTTGATGGTGGATGAGATGGAATGCGTAACATATTTCTGCACCATGCTCTGAATCTTTACCCGCTTTATCCAGTCAATTTCAGGAGCCGTGCTGCCATAATAAGGCGATTTGGTAAGGTCACGCTCTCCGGTAACCTCCATCCACTGCTTGAGCTTTGAGTGATACACATCAAACTCCATCCAGGCATCTCCACTGGCATCAGTAAAGTCGATGCGTGCATTATTATCATGCGGGTTCACCTTGCGGCGGCGCTTGTATGCAAGCATGTATACCGGCTCAATCCCGGATGATGTCTGGGCGAGAATGGAAAGCGTACCCGTAGGTGCCACGGTAGATATGGAGATATTCCTTCTTCCGAATTTCATCATGCGGTCGTATACTTCCGGTATTTCTTCTTTCATCATCTGCACAAACCCGGAAGTGTTTTCAATCTCCGGATTAAAGCCTTCAAACTGTCCGCGCTCAATGCTCATGTCTATGCTGCTGTCGAATTCAGCAGTGCATTTTATTTTTTGAATCTGCTCTATCACCTTTAATGCCTCCTCAGAATCGAAGGGAAGGTTTAGTGCTGCCAGGGTATCGCCGAGTGCGGTAAAGCCAAGTCCGGTTCTGCGTCCTTTCCTGCCCTGCTCCTGCAAAAGCTTCCAGGTGCGTACTTCATTATCTTTTATGAAACCGGGCTCGCTATCATTGTTTATTTTTTCCAGTATGCGGTCAATATGCTCCAGCTCCAGCTCTACGAGGTCATCACCAAGGCGCTGGGCTTCATAAGTTACTTCATAAAATTTATTAAAATTGAATGTTGCTTCAGGTGAAAAAGGATTTTCAACCAGTGAAAAAAGGTTAAGTGCAATTAATCGGCAGCTGTCTCCGCCCTGCATGGCAATTTCGCTGCAGGGGTTAGTGGATACATTTTTAAAACCGGGATATATTGAAGAAGTGGAATATTTATGCTGACGGTCCCAGAAGATAAGACCAGGTTCTGCAGATTTATGCGCGCACATAATGATGGTGTTCCACAGCTCTCTCGCCTGTACTGTCTTGGTGAATTGCGCCTCTTCAACAGGAACATTAATTGGAAAGCGATGGGTGTATTCTTCATTATCCGTGACCGCCTGCATAAATTCATCGCTCAGGCGTATAGAAACATTAGCACCCGTTATTTTCAGAAGATCCTGTTTTGCAGTGATAAAGCGATCTACATCGGGATGGGCTATATCCATGGTGATCATCAAAGCTCCGCGGCGGCCATGCTGGGCTACCTCACGGGTGGTATTTGAAAAACGTTCCATAAAAGATACTGCACCGGTAGTAGTACCTGCAGCATTAGCTACTTCAGCACCGGCGGGGCGAATGGTGCTAATATCAATACCTACCCCGCATCTTCTTTTAAACAATTGAGCAAGCTGCTGATCGGTAAAAAAGATTCCGCCGTAGGAATCATAAATCTCGGGCAGTACCACGCAGTTGGAAAGGGATGCAATCATGGTGTGATTTCCAAGTACCCCCATTACACTTCCCTGTGGTATTATGTACTGAAACTTTCTAAAGTATTCGAAAATTTTTGCTTCACCCAGTGAAGCTCTGGCTTGTCCGTATGCTGAAAGATGCTTGAAAGAACCATTAAGTGTGGACCGTTCAGAAAACTTAAGCTCCGCTTTTGCAAACTCCCTTGCCATGCGATGGTGCATATCGTCGGGCGATAATTCGTAATAATTACCCTGTGAATCTTTAACTGCATATTTATTCATCCACGTAGTAGCAGCAAGCTCATCCCCATTAAAATATTCTACAGATGAAGCAAGCACCTGTTCATAGGTATATGTTTGATTGGGGGCGATAAGTTGTTTTGCCATTTTCATGGAGGGCGTGTTTAACATGCTTTATAACAATTAAAGTGGAAAAAAATTTAGGAGAAACGAAAGTAATTGAATGATCAATCTAACGCAGAAAAATTTATAAACAAGGCTGTGGAAAAGGCCAACAATTAAATGTATAATCATGTTTATGTAACTGTTATAAAATACATAACAGCCATTTTTATAAAAATAATAGTACTTTTTTAAACATAGTACTAAATTTTATTTAGATGATTATCAGATAATTATCATTATAATTTAAAATAAAATGGTACTATGTGATACAAGGTAACAAGTTGCGCATATATCTTTGTTATGTCAAAAACATTTTAATGCCATGAACATCGAGAACACACAAGCTCAAATGCGCAAAGGCATCCTCGAGTTTTGCATTTTATCCATCATTGGCAGTGATGACGAATGCTATGCTTCAGAGATTCTCGATCGCATGAAAAAAGCAAAACTGATAGTTGTGGAAGGTACCCTGTATCCTTTGCTTACCCGGCTTAAAAATGACGGCTACCTCAGCTATCAATGGGTTGAATCAAAATCAGGGCCTCCCAGAAAATATTATAAGCTCACCGGACTTGGAGAAAGGTTTCTGGAAGAGCTTAGAAAAACCTGGAACGAATTAGTTGCAGCAGTTGAATTAACCACTCAAAAAATTCACACCACACAAAATCCTTTAAACAATGAATAAAACGGTAACCATCAATCTTAGTGGAATAGTTTTTCACATTGATGAAAATGCGTACGAGCAGCTCAGGCAGTACCTCGACAGGCTTAAAGGCCATTTTGCTGGTACCCAGGGGAAAGAGGAAATTATAACCGACATCGAAGGCCGTCTTGCTGAAATGTTCACTGAAAGAGCAGGTGACAGCAAAAATGTAATTATGATGGAAGATGTAAAGGCAGTTATCGATGCCATGGGTAAGCCGGAGGATTTTGTAAGCGATGAGGAAGTAATAAACAAAAATGCATCCGGCACTGGTGATGCCAATACGTATTACGAGAATGTCAAAAAGCGCTTCTTCCGCAATCCCGACGAAAAAATGATCGGCGGGGTTTGTTCCGGCATTGCTTCTTACTTTAACGTTGACCCATTATGGATCCGCCTGGTATTTGTTCTTCTGGTAATTATGCCGGTTTTATCGGGAGTCTTAATCTATATAATTCTGTGGATCATTATTCCGGAGGCTGTAACTGCTTCCGACAAGCTGCAAATGCGCGGAGAGCCGGTTACTATCCGGAATATCGAGAAAAATGTGAAGGAAGAAATGGAAAACCTTAGAAAAAAAGGCGAGGCATGGGCACAGAACATCTCTTCAGACCAGGTAAAAACCAAGGCACGTTCCGCGACACAAAACATCTTTAATTTTTTTGGAGAAATAATCCGTGGAATAATAAAATTTATCATTGTAATCTTTGGAATCTTTATAACCATCATGAGTATTGCGGTGCTCATCGGACTAACGATAGCCATTTTTACAGGCATAGGTGCTTTCCGGTTTGCAGTCCCTCACACGATTACCAACATGGTGCTTTCTACCTCGCAAATCTGGTGGCTTGCCATTGGCGGATTGCTTGCAATAGGAATCCCCTTTATACTCCTTCTTCTGAATGGCTTAAAGATATTATTCAGGCTAAACCTTAACCTGAGAATGATCGGTGCAGTGATGGCTGGATTATGGCTGGTAGGAATAGGAATTTGTGCTTACCATGGAATCCGCATCGCCACTGAATTTTCAGATTCTGCAACAGTGAAGCAAAAATATATGCTTACGGCGTTGTCCGGAAATATAATATCTCTGAAGGCAACCAGATCCTTTGAGGGCAGTAATGATGATTATAGCTTTCATCACCACAATATTCACTTCGGAACCGGTGATTTATTTACCCTTAGCGAAAACTCGGACTCTGTTCTTAGCCATGAGGTTCGTATAGATATAGAACAAAGCGACAACGATTCCAGCTACATCATTCAAAAAATTAATTCGTGCGGTAAAACATATGATGAAGCCCGCCACCTGGCAAACAATGTCAGCTACCATTATTTCATTAATGATAGCGTCATAAATTTTTCAGATTATTTTAAGATGAATACAAGGGATAAATACCGTGGCCAGGAGATAAAAGTTATTCTGATGCTTGCTGTAGGGAAATCTGTAATGCTCGATAAAAGCATGGGCGATCTATTGGATAATGTTCACAACATATCCGATACCTACGACTATGATATGCTTGGACATACCTGGACGATGACAAAAGATGGACTTAAGTGTAACAATTGCCCGGAATACAGCGACAAAGAAGAAAATGATGACCACGACAGCGGAACCCGGATACGCATTGATTCTACCGGTGTAGAAATAAAAACTCTGTAACTAAAAATATTCAAAAAACTATTTAAAACTAAGATCATGAAAACAATTGCAATCATTCTCATCAGCCTTTTCGGTTTCAATTCTCCTTCATCTGCAAAGCAACCTTATAATTCAGGTGAATGCTGCCCTAATGCAAATGCTGTGGCAAAAACCGATGGTGAACAGCGAATCCTGGATCAGTTGCAGCATGAAAGTGAATTAATGCTCGCTGATAACAGTACCATTGAACACGCTTCACATTTAAAAAAAGCGGTATCCTATAAGCTGGAAGAAAAAACTATGGCCGACAGGATACAGATGGAGACCGAAGAATTTTCTGCTAACCTTCCACTGGCTATTACGCACCCGGTTTTTGTCACCTCACAAAACCAGTATAATGAGGAGGGAATTATGGAAAAACTACAAAGAGAAACGGAATCAATTTCTGTAACGAAACCGCTGTTTTACGTTGCCTCCATGATTGCTGTTAAAAATCATGGAAAAGCAGCACACACCTCTTTTAATACAGCACGTAAACATTAATCCATAAAGAATAGATCAATTGTTTAATAATGGATGCATTGTGTTGGTATAGTGGGTTACAAGGCGGGGGTGGTTCCCCGCTTTTTTATTTGTTTAATTAGCTGATCATTATATTTAGAAATAAATTGTAACTTTTCGTCATTCAAAACGTCATCAAGAAAATATACCCCATGAAATTCTTCTCCTTCCTTTCTATTTTAATGCTGACACTTACTGCCACTTTTGCCAAAAGCAATAACAGTTTTTTCCCGGGAGAGAATAGGGAAATAATGGAGGCACGCATAAGAGTAGTCCCGTTGAATGTAACAGATGAAAAAAAGAAAGTGGAAAACCCAGCCCCAACTCCTTGTCAGCAAAGCAATCCGGATAAAATTGTGAACGAACACCCTATGATTAAGGACTATATATCGCATTTCCAGTTAAGTGTTTAACTGATTGTAATTTATTCCTACAAGTATTTTTATTCTGTATAGAAGACTTCCCTGCTGTCCATCAAACATATTTGACAACACTAAATAAGAGGATCAATACTGTTGATTATTTTCTTTGATAAAAGAATAAGAAGCATTTTGATACCTGGGCAGTTGCTTCATCATTTCCACGGTGCTTTTATATGGAGCAGTAACGAGGTTTGCATTCAGCAGCCATGCAGGTAAGGAGCCTCCGGGATCCAAATGAAGCTCCAGCTCCACCAGCACACTATCGGCGGTGAGTGGCTTAAGTGTATAGTCGGAACGGAATTGAGGTAAACGAACTTTCCCATCTACAGGAGGCAGGTAATCTGGTATTCCTGTCCGGTTAAACCTTACCGTTTTATTATCTGAATCCTGACTGATGTTAAAATAAGAAATCACATCCCTATCATTAAAAGGCCACGGCAGATGTGTTACCTGGTAGCTATACAGCTCGTGATCATTTATCACCTTTAAGGTTCTTGCTTCGCTGCAGGCATATATCCAATTCGGATAATTTTTAGTATCCAGCAGAAGAGCAACGATTCCGGAAAGAGACGATTTAACTTTATTGGTAACCTTAACTTCTTTAAGGTTTGAGCCGGCAGACAACCTGGTGTATACCAAAATCCCGGACTCTTGCTTTTGTAAAACCCATTCCGGGTTTTTATCGATAGTAAAAGAAACGGAAATGAAAATTATACAGCCAATTGCAAAAATCCTTACTGCTTTCATATTTTAAGATAAGCTCAAAGGTACAATATGCCATGTTAGCTATGTCTTAAAGTCTATATAGAAGACTTCAGAGAATTGAGTTCTGCAAGCATGCAAACGGTATCCTTGGCTATAAGGAAAAAAATGCGGCGAGCCATTTAAATGGGCTCTCAATTTTCAATTAAATTAGTAATTTCTTTACTAAGAGGTTCTGTTTTGGAGCCGAAATGCGCTATGTATTCTCCCCTCTCATTAATAAGATATTTATTAAAATTCCAGCTTACTTTTGAATTTTCTGTACCATTCAATTTTTTGCTTGTTAACCATTGATATACCGGGGACATAGAAGATCCCTTAACTGAAACTTTTGCAGCCATCGGAAATGTGACATGGTATTTCGAAGAACAGAACTGTTTGATCTCTGTACTATTTCCTGGTTCCTGTTTAAAAAAATCATTTGACGGAAAGCCAATGATCACTAATTTCTCTTTATATTTTTCATAAAGATTTTGAAGACCCTCATATTGCGGAGTAAACATGCATTGTGACGCCACATTTACGATTAAAATCTTTTTACCTTTAAATTCGGAAAAATTAATGGTGTCCCCTTCCAGAGATTCCACTTTAAATGAATAGATATCAGTATTAGAGACCTGCGCGAAACTATAGAGTGGAAAAAATCTCATAGTAATAAATAATATAATTTTAACATTCATGTCTCATTAAACGATTTAAATTGCATTAATGTTTACAAATTATAAATCATTTAATTAATCGGACTATCAAGTTTGAAGTAATGAAAGTAGCAGTTTTCAGAGAGGAGCATTTTAACGCCGCACACCGGCTTTACAGAAAAGATTGGGACGATAAAAAAAATGCTGCTGTATTCGGCCTTTGCAGTAATCCATTGTATCATGGTCACAACTATTCCTTAGAGGTAAAAGTAACGGGAGAAGTGGATGAGGAGACCGGTTATGTAATGGACTTAAAAATTCTGAAAGATATTATTAGAGAAGAAGTGCTGGATTGCTTTGACCATAAGAATCTGAATGAGGATACCCGGGAATTTCAGGAATTAAATCCCACAGCGGAAAATATTGCTATAGTGATCTATGACAAAATCCGTAAGCGGCTGCGAAATGATCTGGATTTAAAGGTGCGCCTTTATGAAACGGAGCGGAATTTTGTGGAATATCCGGCATGAACTTGTACTATTTGGTTTATTTAATAAAAAAACTCCATGAAGAAGATTTTAATCTGCGCATTTTTAATTTCTCCGATCATTGGTTTTACACAACAAATTGATTCGCGCTCTTCAGCTGTCGCTGATTCAGTAATGATCGCTTTGGGAGGTAAACAAAACTGGGAAAAGGTACATTATCTGAAGTGGAATTTTTTCGGAAGAAGAACTATTTACTGGGATAAGTGGACAGGGGATGTTCGTATTGAAATTTCCGGAAAGAAGTTGGTTATACTAACCAACATTAATTCAAAAAAAGGACATGTATTTAGAAACACGTCAGAACTGATGCAGCCTGATTCAAATGCTTATTTTATGGATCGTGGATATAAGATCTGGGCGAATGACAGTTATTGGCTGCTCATGCCCTTTAAGCTCAAAGATCCGGGTGTTAACATTTCCTATGTCGGCACTTCAAGAGATACGCTGAACAATGATTGTTACGTGATGGAAGTTACCTTTAATAAGGTTGGGGTTACTCCGGAAAATATGTACCACATTTATGTAGACCGGAAAAATTACCTGGTAACGCAATGGGAATATTTTGAAAAGAGCTCAGAACAAAAGCCTGACATAAAAACACCGTGGTGGAACTATGAGCGTCATGGAAATATATTATTGTCAGGCGATCGCGGACCTGATGGAAAGATTACTGATATAGAAGTAATGGACCGGGTACGTACTGACTTGTTTTCCAGGTTTTAACTATAAGCTAATTTGGAAAAAATTAGTTGGGCTGATCTCCTCTCAAATCCCGGAATCGCTTTCTGGCTTCTATCACATAAATGCTTCCTTTATATTTTAATAAAATCTGCTTATAGAGGTCCATTGCTTTCTCTTTATTGTTCAGATTATTTTCATACAACTGTGCCAGTTCGAAAAGAGCATCATCTGCAAGCAAATCAAATGAATAGTTGCTGTCAATTTCATTAAACATTGCAGCAGCCTCCGTATATTTTTTTTGTTTTAACAGAATTCTGGCCTTTTCAAACAATACATCATCTGCAAGTGCATGTTGCGGAAACTTCTCGCTTAGCGAATCGAGCGTTACGAGCGCCTCTATTAATTTATTTTGAAAAATAAGCATGTCCGCCCGGGCATACATTTTCATTGGTTCCGGAGTGGTATCCAGTCCCATATTGTCCTGGATAAAAACAGAAAGGGCAAGAGCATCATTAGCAATTAACTCTGAGGTAGATCCTTTTAAAACATCCAATTGAGCCTTGCTCCAATCAAAATCTCCTATGTGGTAACTGAGCAGTGCATTTCTGTAACGGGCCTCTTCGCCAAGGGGATCTTCCTTAAAAGATTTATCAACCTGCCCGTAGAGCAGCATGGCATCCCATACTTTATTTGCAATCACATAATCATCACCAAGATCAAGTTTTAAATAGCCTGTCAATTTTTTATCATTTGTATTTATTAAAATAGCATCACTAAGCAGCTGAATGGACTTTTCGAGGTTGTGAATGTATTTAGCCTCAAACGTTGCAAAATCACGTACCATAGCAAGTGTCTGAGGATTTTTACCGAATTCTGCAAAATAGGCCTCATAGTTAAACTCAAGCTTTTTCAAATCATCTGATGTATAATTATTTTGAATAGTAAGTTTGATTTGCGTGGTTTTTAATTCGCTTGCTTTAGAAGGCTGGTACATAAAATTATTTTTCCCTTTTTCAGAGATGATATACCGGTACGCCATTAAAGAGGCATCATAATCACCCTCATCAAATGCCGATTGGGCAAACTGGAATACACGCTGACCATCTTCCTTATTTCTTTTATCGAGCGCTTTTACCTGTAAAAATCCGGAAGCGAAATCTTTCTTTTGTACAAAATACCAGATCAGCATTTCTGAAAAATCTCCCCTTTCAGGCTGCTTCTGAATCCGATGATATAACTGCGTCAGCAGCTCTTTTGCATAAAGATCATTCTCAATAAGAGGCTGCAGCTGCCCTTCCACAAAATCATTTTGTGATGGATTAAATTCCATTATATCCAGGTATGTCGTTATTGTGTTAGGAACATCATTTTTCTTAGCATACAATGTTGCCAGATCAATATTAAACAGGTCGGAATTCTCTGCATTTAACACCTTCTTTCCTTTCAGGTATGCATTAATAGCGTAATCAGTTAAACCGCTGCTTTGGAATTTATTTGCCAGCCTGCTGATCTGCTGCATGTCCGCCGTTATATCGCGGAGCGCCTCTTCATACTGTAAGGCAGCAGCTTTTTCATCATTCTTCTCCGCATATACATTTCCCAGATCAACGTAATAGGTAAGGTCGCCTGGAAATCTTTTAATTTGTTTCCGGATTACTTTAGAAGCCTCATCGTATTGCTTTAAAGCTGTAAGACACTGCAGATAATTTTGATAGTACTGCGAATTTGTCGGCGCTTTGTTTAATAATTTCTCATACAGTAAGGCAGCTTTGTCATACTCAGAATTTTTTAAATATTCCTGAGCCAATTGAACATCCTGCTGAGATTGAGCATAACTATTCGTAAAAATGATCAGCAAAAAAAACAAGTGCAGCTTAATAAATTTATTCTTCATAATTCTGTAGGATACCTTTAAAATTACATTAAATGAAGGACCATTACTGTATAGCAGACAGGATACTATTAATGATCTGCTGGTTTCACCCCAAGGCCGATCCATTTTTTATTTAATACACTTTTAAATAAATACAATCCCGCTATAGAACCGAGAGCATTGGCAACCATATCCATAAATTCAAACTTACGGTACATCGTTAATACAGGCTGAAGGAATTCAATAGAGACACCAACTATTATGCAGAATATGATGCAGCCTGCAACTTTTCTATAACGCAGTGGCTGATTTTTTTGTTGCCTGAAAAATCCAATGAGGAGAAAAAAACTTAGCAAGGAATACATGGTAATGTGCACCAATTTATCTATGTATAGTTTTTGAAAGATGTCTTCCTGAGGCCAATTCCGAAGCGGGGCAAAAGAAAGATAAAATATAATAAGCAGCCAGGTTAAGAAAATGCTAAAATTTTTAATCAGGCGCATTAACGGCTATATGATTTAACCAGGAGAATATAATAAAGTGAAATATCCAGGAAATAATAAAATTATTTTAATGGCCTGTGAGCTGTTTGTAAGTAACTGCATCCATCAGATCATTTAATTCGGCAGGATCATTAATAGATATCTTTACCATCCATCCATCACCGTAGGGATCCTTGTTTACCAGTTCAGGCTGATCATTCAGCTTTGGATTCACCTCCAGAATTTTTCCGGACAAAGGAAGGAAAAGATCAGAAACTGTCTTTACTGCTTCCACGGTACCGAACGTCGCTTCCCTTTTCATAGTTTCACCGGCAGTGTTAATTTCAACATATACGATATCACCTAATTCACTTTGAGCAAAATCAGTAATCCCTACATAACCGTTACTATCTTCCACCCTGACCCATTCGTGATCACTGGTATATTTTAAATTATCAGGAAAATTCATGATCTATATTTTTTTCAAACGTACATGAAAACATGCATTCATCAAAGATTTAATGCCCGATTTCAAAATATTAAAAGATTATAAATCAGTGAAGTGTTTTGTACGATTATTTGTTGGTCCAAATAAAAAATTTCAAAACAGGCATTGTAATCAATCCCATACCTCCACCAATCAATGTTCCGGAAATAATGTCGTGGCAGATACCTCCTGCTATTAAACCAATTAATAAACAACCTGCAAAGCTAAGAGCCGGAATTCTGGATTTTTGTTTATTTTCTGACGTGATCAAAGCAATTATACAATAGGAGACCTTAACAGCAGTTACAATACCACAAAATTATATAGTTATAATTCTAAAAAGGCAAATGGTTAAGTTTTCTTCTCTCTATATCAAAGCTTAATTTTGCGATATGATTGATACCTTACCGCCAGCTAATTCAATAACTGCTTATGGCTCCTTTGTAACACGGGAAGTAAGAGCCGGCAGCGTAATTATAGGTGGCAATAATCCGCTTCGCATTCAGTCCATGACTACTACGGATACCATGGATACCCTGGCCACAGTGGAGCAATCGATTCGTCTGATTACTGCAGGCTGCGAACTGGTGCGTATTACTGCACCAAGCATTCGCGAAGCGCAGAACCTCAAAGAAATAAAAAAGGAATTGCAGAAAAGAGGTTACTCTGTTCCGCTTGTTGCGGATATTCACTTTACTCCTAATGCCGCTGAAACCGCTGCAAGAATTGTCGAAAAGGTTCGTATTAACCCAGGGAATTATGCCGATAAAAAAAGATTTCAGACAATAGAATATACGGAATCGGAATACCAATCGGAACTGGACCGAATCCGTGATAAATTTTTACCATTAATCCGGATTTGTAAAGATCACGGTACAGCCATGAGAATAGGAACAAACCATGGTTCACTGAGCGATCGGATATTGAGCAGATTTGGTGATACCCCCCTTGGCATGGTGGAAAGTGCATTCGAATTTTTAAAGATTGCTGAAGATGAAAAGTATTTTGATATCGTGCTTTCCATGAAGTCAAGCAATCCACAGGTGATGGTGAGGGCGTACCGGTTGCTCGTGAACAAAATGGTAGAAGCCGGCAGAAACTACCCGTTGCATCTCGGAGTTACCGAAGCAGGTGATGGTGAGGATGGAAGAATTAAATCAGCGCTCGGTATCGGGACTTTGCTGGAAGACGGCCTGGGTGATACTATCCGTGTATCGCTAACCGAAGAACCTGAATACGAAATACCTGTTGCTAAAATTCTTGCAAAGCGATATCCGCGGAAAAGAGAAAGTCAAAAACCGGCATCATCAATTAGTTCAATTATCAATCCTGTTGACTTTAAAAGACGATCTGCTAACCTGGTAGTAAACATTGGTAATGATCACGTACCTGTGGTTATCGGAGACAGCTGTCTACAAAAAGAAATTACACCTGAAGATTTTATTCCATTCGGATACCGGTATAATAGAGTAACGGATAAGTGGAACATCAGTGACATGGCCGCGGATTATATTTTCGCTGGAGACCATAAAATTAGTTTTGAGCTGCCCGGTACATTGGGATTAATAGAGAATTTTGCATCCTGGAAAAATCATCCGGAACTTGAACGCAGTTATCCCTTATTCAGTGTCGAAGAATTCTTACGTGAAAAAAGCAAATCTGCCCAGCCTAAGTTTATACTGATTAAAATTGAAGACGGCGGTAAAGACTTGTACAATCAGCTTAAGGCTGATGCCAATGCAGTAGTCATTCTTAGTGCAGAAGATAATAATAGCATAAATGATTACCGGCGGGTGTTTTTTGATTTGAATAAGGAAGAAGTAAAAAATCCTGTTATTATCCGTCGGAATTTTTCAAATATTAGCCAGGATGAATTAATGCTGTATGCATCTGCAGATTTTGGTGCGTTGCTTCTGGATGGATTCGGCGATGGCATCTGGCTGGCATTTTCAGGACTTCCTCCTAAAACAATCAACAGCATCAGTTTTGGAATTTTGCAGGGAACACGACAGCGTATTTCGAAAACAGAATATATTTCGTGCCCTTCCTGTGGGAGAACCTTATTTGATCTGCAGGAGACCACTGCTAAAATACGGGCACGAACCAACCATTTAAAGGGGGTTAAGATTGCTATAATGGGTTGTATTGTAAACGGACCAGGGGAAATGGCAGATGCAGACTACGGGTATGTAGGCAGCGGTATCGGAAAAATCACTTTATACAAAGGAAAAGAAATTGTAAAGCGCGCAGTCAATACAGAGGTTGCGGTTGATGAGCTGATCGACCTGATTAAGTTGAATGGAGACTGGGTAGAAGAACCATCAATGATAGCCTTGAATGTTGAATAGAAATATTCAATCAAATACTGTTTCCTGATTTATCTTTCTTGCTATTTGCATACCAATAATATCCAATACCTCCAACAAGCATATAAGGAATTACAAGAAGATACATAATGCCAAGATTTAATCCCTTTGCCTGCGTATTACCCTCTTTAAGGGAGCTTTCCGCAGCCTCTTTACATGCAGCGCATTGTGCATAAGAATCAGTATGGGTAGATATGAAAAATATAAAGCTTAATGTAAGAAAAACAACGATACGTTTCAGGTGCTTCATAAGGCTAAGTTATTGGTTTGGTAATAAATTTTGTATTTGTTGTTACACACATTCGGCGGTCTCTAAAATCTTGTTAAACGCATTTCTAAGAAATTCGGGGATGATGTGTTGCTGAGTTAAAACAATTTTGTCCGGATCATCCAGGTAATCAATCATCTGGTAAAACTTTGCTTCACCGTAATTTTTAATGATGCTTTCCTTCTTTTCAGGGCGACAAAAATAACGGATCATTCCCTGAGGATCGGCTTCGGGATGAAATTGTGTACCTATCCATTCATCTGAAAATCGAACCGCCATTACGGCACGTTCCAATTCAACATGAGGTCTGATCTTTTCAAATGAAAGAACTTTGAATCCTTCTTTTTGAATAAGAGATATATCGGGTGTTATTACCTGATAATCCCTGGAATCGACTGCATAAAAAGGGTCAGGAAGATTCAGGAATAAAGGTTCTTCTATCCCTTCATCTGTTTTATGTATTGAAAAAATGCCAAAAGCCGGGGAATGGCGCTTATTCACTTCACCGATATTCCAGTGTCTGCATATTAGCTGGAAGGAATGACAAATAAAAAAAACATGCTTTTTCTGATCCGGATTGGAAAGGTTATGTGCCCAAAGCTGGTCAATAAGATCAAAGTATTTCTTTTCCCAGGGCTCCCCGCTTTCCAGGGGACTACCTGGTCCGCCTGAAGAAATGTAGACATCGTAATCCAGACTGGGCAGCTGGTTGGCATTTCTTACTTCATAAATATCCCATCTGAGCCGGGCATCTGTTTTTTTTGACTCTACATATAGCAGAGATCGTATACCCCGCATACCTTCATTTGCTACCCGATTGTACAAATCAAGAATTGCAATGCGTATGGTGGGTTTCTCCGTTAACACAGTTGGGTTAAGTTATTTCCTAAAAAAATTTTCAATTCGGCAAGTGAAATAAATGGAATCCTGGTTTTATAATTATTATGATTTAATGGAGAATTCATTTTCAAGAACAATATCCGACACAAATTTCTCTCTTTTTGCCAAATTAAAAATTACGTTTAAATAAAACGTACGAAGATTAAACATTAACATAACTAATAAGTTCAAAACTGCTATTATAAGCCCACATTGGTTTCTTCTACTATATAATCCACTACCTTTTTAAGATCGCCGTATTCCTGAAAGACTTTTAACTGTCGGTCTGCACCGCTTCCCATTATAAGAATCTGCCGAAGATATTCCACTTCTTCCCGGCAATTCAGATCATCTACCACATCATCCACAAAGGAAATCATTTCTTCCACTAACATCCAGAAAGGCACTTCTTCTTCTTTTCCAAAATCAATCATCTTCCCATTTATACCATACCTGGCAGCACGCCATTTATTCTCATTTATCAGCGCCCGCTTGTAGTGCCGAAAGCTTAAATTTTGCTGCATAAGCTTATACTGCTTAGCTACCACAGCCTGCATAATTGCTGCAAGTGCTATTGTTTCATCCAACCTCATAGGAACATCGCATATTCTGAACTCCAGTGTATTGAAAAAAGGATGAAGTCTAAGATCCCACCATATTTTCTTCCCATTATCGATGCAGTTTGTCTTTATCAAAAGGGTTATGTATTCATCATATTCAGCTGCGGACACAAAATTTTCAGGGATGCCGGTACGAGGAAATTTGTCGAACACTTTAGTCCGGTAAGATTTAAACCCGGTATTCCTTCCTAACCAGAATGGAGAATTAGTAGAAAGAGCGAAGATATGTGGCAATACATACCGGATGGCATTCATTATCTGAATTCCGGTTTGCCGGTTATCTATTCCTACATGTACGTGTAACCCAAAAATCAAGTTGGAGCGTGCAGCATCCTGCATTTCACCTACAATATCCACATAGCGCGGATGATCGGTGATAAGTGCATCCTGCCAGCGTGAAAAAGGATGTGTACCGGCGGCGCCTATGCGGGCGCCTTGCTGATTTGCAATTTCTGAAATTACTTTCCGAAGCTTCCTTACTTCCTCACGGGCCTCTTTCACATCGTGACAAATATTAGTGCCAACCTCCACTACCGCCTGGTGCATCTCCGCCTTTACCTGCTCATTTAAAATGGTTTTCCCTCCTTCCACCACCTCATGCATGTGCGATACCAATTCCCGGCTTTCCGGGTCAATGATCATAAATTCTTCTTCGATACCAATGGTAAATAGCTCCTTATTCATTTGAAAGATAATATGGTGTTGAAAGATAGTGTAACCTCTATTTCAGATTTTGATCTGATCAGCACTATTAATTGTTGATCATGCAATATAGCAGTAAAAAAAAATCTAGTGATTGTAATTTAGAAGCAATAGATGCCATTTATCTAAGATGCAAGCAATACTTTTTATTCTTGCGAAGTCAAAGCTTTCTTTGTAAATTTTAAAATGTTTCCTGATTTTTCCAAATAGATTATTGGCAGCATCCGAAAAGAATTAACAGTTAAACAGATCTTTTCATTCTCTTAATTCAATTAAATCTGGTAATATATTCCAATTTTAAATTCAATTAAACTTCTGAATAAATTTTAAGTCTATTTACCATTAAAAAATATACATGAAATACACCGGTCTTATCATTTTTTTTCTTTTAATCAGATTAGGTTTAGTTGCATCCGTATTACAATCTACGGATCAGCCTACAGGCGATACGTGCCATGTTATTAATGGAAAAATTTCCGACTATATAAGTTACCCCAATGCAGGACTGGTTACAAGTTCAGATGGTAATATTTATACAGCTACCTGCAATCGTGATAAAAATATTGATAAGAATACGAGCATTGTATTACGTTGTTTCAACCCTGACGGAAGCCCGAATCAATACATTCCACCTGTATCGTATAAAATCGGTCTAGAATGCAGTCTTGTAAAAATGGTAATTGATAGTGACGATAATATTTATATGGTTTTAGGATATAAACCAGATCAAACGGATAGCTCCGATGTGCAGCTTGTAAAATACAATTTGCAACTCCAGCTGATATGGGAAATTTTAATAGCTTCTTATGGCCAGCCGGTTGCAAAAGATATGACAATTGATAATGCAGGAAATATTTGGATTACCGGTGGTTATTTTATAGGTTCCTGGGGTCTTTTGCTGATTACCAAAATTCAACCGGATGGTCAAAAGCTGTTCGGAGAAGGTTTCTCTTTCGGTAACCAGGGAAGTGCAATCACTACGGATATGGCAGGTCATGCCTACGTATGCGGTTATAGGAGCTTCGAGGGAGTACATAATTTCATTGCTATGGCCTTTGATCAGGATGGAAATTTATTTTGGTCTAAGAGCTTCGATGGTGAAAGTCGTAAAAATGACAGTTTAGATATTGCCTATGACTGTATCTCTGTAAATGGTTTTTTGTACGTGGCCGGATCGTTGAATTTAAAATCTAAAACGACAAACGCATCTCAGCAAGTGGTTTATAAAATAAGAGAAAGGGATGGAAGGATCGATTGGTTCAGAACCTCATCATCGGGTCAAACTCATGCAGATGCTGCAAAAAAAATTCTAACAGATTTTAAAGGTAATATATATATCGCGGGAGAAGCGTATGATAATCAACAAATCACCTTAACTAAATATGATACAAGCGGAAATCTGAAATTTACTGAAGCATATACCGCAGATCCTGATGCAGCCACTACAGGCAAAGAATTTTTTGTTTTAAATGATTTTTATAAGCTCGCATCTGATTCTTTCTATCTATACGGGCATATTAAAGATTATGCAGAAGATGGATCTTTTAATACGATTCATGGCTTTATAATTCAATACAGTAATGATGGATCGTTGCTTTCAGAAAATGAAAGTAATGTGGGTGATTTCCTTGTAATTACCGGAAACAGCAATAATAACATGATCTATTCAGTTAGTAGTGTTCCATTTTTGCAGTCAGTTAATGACGTAGATGCATCTTATTATCTTCATATTTTTACAAATATTCCAACGACAGCACCTGTATCTCTTCACAAATTAAATTATTTATTGTATCCCACAGCGGCACACGAGTGGTTGAACATTAGTAATGCAAGTGGTGGAGAAATCTATTTTTATAATGTTTATGACCAATTAACATGGAAAACTCAATTATCATTTGGAGACAACATTTTAAACGTTTCTAACTTACCGCGTGGAATTTATATGATCAAAATTGTTTTTAAAAATAAGGTTGAAGACCAAAAAATAATTCTGCTTTAAGCAATATAACATTGAGGATCAAAATCATATGAAATAAGAAAAGCGTTTTCATTAGATATTCTTATTCATAGTTAACATCATTATTCTTTCATCATCCCCATTCCCTGGGAACCCCGCTTTACAAACGCCCCCCAGGTAAGATTATCTTCTCCTTCCTGATTAGCTAATGCTCTTTCAATGGCCATATTTGCAGCATTTTCCACTACCCATTCAAAATTTTCATCACCTACTGAATGCCTTTCGGCATCGGGAGCCGGGTTGCAGAAATCTATGGCATAAGGCACTCCTTCCCGGATGGCAAATTCTACAGTATTAAAATCATAACCCAAAGCCTGATTCAATTTTATTACATAATTATGAACAGTCTGCAACAACTCTTCCGATACATGATGGGTGGCAGCGTAACGCAAATGATGGGGGTTACGGGGTTCATAATTCATAATGCGCACCGATTTTCCACCAAGGCAATAGCACCGGAAATAGGAGTCAAACTTGATTTCCTCCTGAAGCATCATAACCAGCTTACCTGTTTCGGCATGCCTGGCAAAAAGATCCTGTTGATCACTGATTTTATATACGCTTTTCCAACCGCCACCTGAATGGGGTTTCATGTAGGCGGGAAAACCGATGTAGCCAATTATATTTTCCCAATCCAGCGGAGATACCAGGTTGCTGAACGATTCCGAAGAAGTATCATCGGGATGATCGTAAGAAGGAAGCAATACCGTTTTTGGAACGGGTACGCCAATTTTAACAGCGAGCGCATTATTAAAAAACTTTTCATCAGCACTCCACCAAAAAGGATTGTTTAGAACAGCTGTTCCTGAAATAGCAGCATTTTTCAAATATGCGCGATAAAAAGGAACATCCTGGGAAATGCGATCGATTATCACGGAATATTCAGAAGGATAACCCTGTGCCACCTTATCGATCCGGACCGGTTCAGCAATAATATTCTCTACATTTTTTGAATTGACTCTTTCGATAAAAGCCTGAGGAAACGAACGTTCCATGCCGAAAAGAATCCCGATTTTTTTCATCGTTGTAATATTTTATATTCAGAAATAATTTAATGCCCGGAATATATTTTGTTTTAGATTTTGAGCAATTTTAATTTAGTTATTACTTAATCTCACCAAGGTATCGGGGAAACATTTCCCTCCACAAAGGCCAGTCATGAGAAGCTCCTGCCACGATATCCAGCCAATGTGGTACGTTTTTATTATGAAGTATCTCCGATAACTTCTTATTGGAGGGGAGGCAGATATCATGCTCTCCGGAGCCAAGCACAATGCCCATTTGATAAAGTGCAGGGTTATTAAGTTCAGGCAAGAAATCAAAAGGGTTATTATAAAAGACATTATCATCGTAGTAGCCATTTACCTGCGGCTTTATATCAAAGGCACCACTCATGCTGAACAGGTAGCCCGTTATTTCAGGATAGCGAAAAGCAAAATTTGCAGCGTGATAGCCACCGAAGCTGCAACCTGCAACGGCCAGTTTAGAATGCCAGGAATCCTGCAGTACCTGTGGTGCCATTTCATAGCGAAGAAATTGATCATAAACAACGTGGTTAGCTGCACGGACGGAGGGATCCACCTTTTTATTATACCAGCTATCATTATCCACGCTATCGACACAATAGATTTTGACTTTACCTTCATTTACATACCATTGTACGGCATCTAAAAGCTTAAAATCTTTATTCTGATAATAATGCCCCATTGAAGTAGGGAAAACTATTATAGGGTATCCACGGTCACCAAAAACAAGCATTTCCGTTTCACGGCCCAGAGTTGGTGAATGCCATTTAAAATATTGCTCGATCAAAGGAAAAAATGGTTTAATGAAAGACCGGGCTAATGTAGACAAAAAGGAAAATGGTAGGGAATATTAAAATAAATTAATTAGCAGGAATATGGCAGCTCCCCAAATCACCTCATGAAATATTGGAATGTTCCATAAGGAGTTGCCCTTAAAACACCTTTTCCGACAGTGGTATAATAACGCCAATACTATCGTTGCATTTCGAAAAATTTTTGCATGGACCGGTCGCCGGTTTGCACTTTAAGGATATATGTCCCGCTGGAAATTTTAGGATTTAAGCTAAATGTAAAAAACCTTAGATTATCAGAAGAATATACCAGCTTCAATTTATTTTTTTTTCTTCTTTTTTGGCGGGGACAATTACATACAAATCTTCATTGTCTTTTTTCATCATGTAACGCTCCCTTGCAAATTTTTCAAGTGAAGCCTGGTTAGTCTGCAATTCTCTTTTGGTGTTATTAACCTCTTTTATCTGCTGCTGATAATATTCTTTTTTTTGCTGGTACCCTCTGAGCTTTTGGTGTAGTTGGATTTGTGTGATGATATCATTTTTATCAAAGAAGAGCATCCAGACAAGAAAGGCCGTTACGGTAATTACATATTTATTTTTAAAGAAAGGAGCAATTCTGCCCCTGCGAACATTATACAGAAGTGTTTTGAAATTAATTTTCATCAAACAATAATTATTTCAAAGTTGATAAAATTAATATAAGAAATATTAAAAACTTTAAATCTTTCAGAGATTTTATTGACAGGGGCGTTTGTAACGCATATTATTAACTGCTTATTATTAATTGTTCATGAAGTTTGTTGCAGGAATTTGAAATTTTTTCCAGGGTAATATGCGTTATTTCCAAGTTCTTCTTCAATACGCACTAGCTGGTTATATTTTGCAACTCTGTCTGATCTGGAAGCGGATCCTGTTTTTATCTGTCCGCAGTTCAGTGCGACTGCCAGATCAGCAATCGTAGTGTCTTCTGTTTCACCGCTGCGATGACTCATTACACTGGTATAGGAGCTGCGGTGCGCCATATCCACTGCCCTTATAGTTTCTGTTAGCGTGCCAATCTGGTTTACTTTTATTAAAATCGAGTTAGCAACTTTTTCATCAATGCCCTCCTGTAACCGCTTTACATTGGTTACAAATAAATCATCCCCTACCAATTGTATCCTGTTCCCAAGAGCCATCGTTAATTTTTTCCATCCTTCCCAATCATCCTCTGCCAACCCATCCTCTATAGAAATTATCGGGTATTTTTTGATCCACGCCGCCCAAAAATCAACCATTTCATCTGAACTGAAAATCTTGCCATCGGATTTATTGAAGATATATTTTTGCTTTTTGTCATCCCATAATTCACTGGCAGCTGCATCCATCGCAATCCAAATATTTTTCCCGGCACTAAATCCTGCATCGTCTATTGCCTGAAGCACGGTTTCAATGGCCTCTTCATTAGATTGAATATTCGGCGCAAAGCCACCCTCATCGCCTACATTAGTCGCATATCCTTTTTTCTTAAGTACACTTTTTAATCTGTGAAACACTTCCACACCCATGCGCAATGCCTCAGAAAATGAATCAGCACCGAAAGGCATTATCATAAATTCCTGGAAATCAATTTTATTATCCGCATGCACTCCCCCGTTCAGGATGTTCATCATAGGAACAGGAAGCGTACAAGCATTTACTCCTCCTAAATACCGGTACAAAGGCAGATGCAATTCGTTAGCTGCTGCATGAGCTGCGGCCAGGGATACTGCAAGTATGGCATTCGCTCCAAGCCCGGATTTATTGTCTGTGGCATCAGCAGTAATCATTTGCTTATCAATTTTTTGCTGATCAGCCACCTCTGTACCTGTTAGTAGTTCAGCAATTATTTCATTAACATTTTTCACAGCCTGAAGTACCCCTTTTCCTAAATAAATTTTTTTATCATTATCGCGTAACTCCACAGCTTCATGCTTTCCGGTGGATGCACCCGACGGTACTGACGCCCGGCCATAATAGCCGCTCTGCGTAGTTACTTCAGCTTCAATGGTGGGGTTTCCGCGTGAATCAAGTATTTGCCTTGAATGGATCTTCGCAATTGCACTCATTATAATGTTTAATTTTAAAGTTTGGAACTATACTCGCATTCTGAGAGCTCAAAATTATTTAAATCTGCATAGCTTTTAGAAATGAGTACCGGGATTTTATTCCATTCCAGTTTCCAGGTCCCCGTGGATAAAATTATTGATCTGTTCTTTTATTTCAGGCATAACATTATTATGTTGCACGGTAAAATGCCATAGTAGGTTATAAAGAACATAACCCGTGAAGGACATTGCATTGTTAGAAGATATATTCAGTAAGTTTAATTTTAAATGATCTGCTCACAAATAAGTGATCTTATAATAAATAATCACGGATGAAAAAACTTATTTACACGCTGGTATTTTTGTTGGTTACATTAGGTTCTGTAAAAAATTCTACCGCTGCAGTTGGTTTGGATATGAGTTATGTATGCACGAGCAAATCGCTACAGAAATACAATTTTACGGTTGCTTTGTACCGTGATTGCAGTGAAGGTCCTGCTCCTGTAACGCTTACCTTAAAAGTCACTTCCGCCTCGCTTGGATACGCTGCCTCGTACATTGCGAAGCGCACTTCGAGCACTTACGGAACAGACAGTATTTCACATTTGGTTAACTTATGTGCATCGCTAAGCAGCACATGCACCGGTGGTACTTATCCAGGCTATGATCAGACTCTTTATGATGTGTCTTTTAATCTGCCTAATCCTGCAGCAGACTGGGTAGTAAGTGTAATGGATTCTAACCGAAGTGCCGCTATAACCAACCTGGCAAATCCGGAAAGCCACACATTGTATTCTGAATGCCGGATCAATAACAGCATTCCACACCTCGATCATTCTCCGGTGTTTTCATCCTTACCTATTGCTCAGGCCTGCGTCAGTGAGCAATTTCAGTATAGCCTTGGTACCCGGGATGCCGACGGTGATTCGCTGGTATATTTTTTAGTGCAGCCATTAGAAGGTCCCGGTCAACCCATTCCTTATTCTGATCCCGGCTTTACGCCAACTCATCCCCTTTCAACAAAAGGAGGCATTTTCATCTTTGGATTACACTCGGGGGAAATGCTATTCAGTGCTGATAAAACTCAGGTGGCAATTATATCAGTAAGAACAGATGAGTACCGGAACGGAGTAAAGATTGGAAGTATCCAACGTGACATAATGGTTAATGCCACACAGTGTAGTAATCAGTTACCGCAAATACAAAATGGATTAGAGAATATTGTAAACGGCTTTCAAAATAGTCCGAAAGATAATATAATAAGAACCTGTCCGAACACTGCATTATCATTTGATATTACAGGCTTTGACAGGAACGCAGAGGATGCTGTAACAATCCAAACCAATCTTGCGACTTCTATACCCGGAGCCCATTTTAATACTTCGGGAACCAATCCCGTTATCGGTCACTTTAGCTGGACTCCTACAGATAAGGATGCCGGATTCTATGAATTTACTGTGATCGTAAAAGATAATCAATGTCCCATTTTCGGCCAGCAAATGTATACGTTTGGCATCCATGTTAAAAAGTCATATGCAAACGCCGGGAGTGATACTACTGTTTGTTCTCAAAATGCTGTAGTGCAGTTACATGCTTCGGGAGAAAAACCAATTAACTGGAGCAATGGGAAGTATTTAAACAATGATACCATACGGGATCCAATAGCATCCCTGCCTGGCCCGGGAACGTATTCTTTCGTACTCACTACAGATCAAAACAGCTCCTGTGAAGCAAAGGACAAGGTTACTATTAAGGTGACCTCCGATGTAAATGTAGAGGCTTCAGCAGCACCTGATAGCATTTGTAAAGGTACGGAGGTAAACCTGACAGCAAAAGCCTCAGGAGGCAATGGTGTATTCACTTATAAATGGACATCAAATCCGGCTGGCTTTCAAAGCACGCGGCAAAATAATAAGGTATCCCCCAATGTAACAACCACCTATTATGTGGAAGTGGAAAGCGGAGGATGCGTTGTGAACGATACGGTTACAGTCACTGTAAATCCATCTCCAAGTGCCGCCTTTACTGCTTTACCAAATTCAGGGTGTGATTCGCTAACCGTCTTTTTTCAATCGAATGCATCAGGATCGGATTCTGTTTCCTGGGATTTTGGAGATGGTACTACCAGCACTGAGCACAACCCATCTCATACCTATCATGCCGGCACTTACACCGTTACTTTAACGGTAACCAATATCTATGGCTGTTCGGGTACACTCACGATACCCGATTATATTAAGGTAAGTAATGGCTCTTCTAACGCTTCTATTATTGCTTCGGATACTTCCGGTTGTGCTCCTCTTACAGTCAATTTTCAGGGAAAGCCCGACAGTGCAAGTTATGCCTGGGACTTCGGTGATGGCTCTGGAAGCATTGAACAAAATCCTTCTCACACTTTTTCAACAAACGGGATATTTGTTGTGACCCTCACCGTAAATGGAAGTGAGTGCCCTGCCCACGTAATTATCCGGGTTTCTTCTCCTTCCGCATCTTTCAGCGCTTCACCCGCAAGCGGATGTGATCCTTTAACAGTAGCCTTTTCAAATACGTCAACCGGAGCGGATAGTTTTATGTGGTTATTTGGAGATGGTACCACGAGCAACCTTAAAAATCCTACTCATATCTACCATGAAGGGACATATAGTGTAACGTTAATCGCTCAAAGTTCCGACGGATGTTCGGATACCCTTACGCTGTCTGATTTTATTCATGTTGGTACCATTCCTACTATAAATATCTCGGCTTCAGATACAGCAGGGTGCGAGCCGCTGACCGTTTTCTTTACTTCGGGGTCTGGAGGTGATACATACTTATGGAGTTTTGGTGACAGCACATCAAGCACGGATTCAGATGCTACCCATACTTATAGCGCGGGTGATTTTACAGTTACTCTTACCGTTACAAACAATGGCTGTTCCGCCACACAATCAATTGCTGATTACATTCATGTAAAGTCTTCGCCTGTTGTCTCTTTTTCAGGATCACCACAAAGTGGTTGCGACTCAGCCCTTGTAGTTTATAAAAATAATTCTACTAATGCGGACAGTTACACGTGGCTATTTGGAGATGGAACTTCAAGCAGTGAAAAAAACCCGATGCATAAATATTTAATTGGAAACTATACGGTTACACTTATTGCATACAATTCCAATGGATGTTCCGATACTTTAATATTACCGGATTATATTGTCGTTTCACCACGGCCTTCCGTAACTATTGCTGCTTCAGACACTGCAGGATGTGAACCGTTAACAGTGCAATTTTCAAATTCCAGCGGAAGCGGAGGAACCTATTTATGGGATTTTGGAGACGGCAGTACGAGTACGCTTCCAAACCCAATCCATACGTATTCCGCAGGAATCTACACGGTAGCACTTACTGTTTCTAACGGACTGGAATGCTCCGCAAAGGAAACTATTGTTGATTATATTAAGGTATTGCCATCTCCGGTGGCTTCATTCTTCGGAACACCTGTAAGCGGATGTGATCCTTTGACGGTGCAGTTCACTAATAATTCTACTGGTGCGAGCTCATACGTTTGGATTTTCGGTGATGGAAATACAAGCACTGAAATAAGCCCTTCTCATTTATATCATAGCGGCACTTATGATGTAATCCTGATAGCAACTAATCTGCAGGGCTGTTCTGATACGCTGATATTATCTCAATATATTAAAGTAAGCAGTATGCCGGTAGTTTCATTCACTGCAGATCCTCTTTTTGGTTGTAATCCATTGACAGTGAATTTCACAAACAACTCTACAGGTGGCAGTAATTATTTCTGGGATTTTGGCGACAGCACTACCAGTACAGGAATAAATCCTTCTCATACCTATACCGCCGGGAGTTACAACGTTACCCTTACCGTAACCGCAGATTCCGGCTGTTCTGCGTCTCAAACGTCTACCCAATTAATCGTAGTGTCTCCCAGCCCCACAGTAGCTTTTGGTGCTGCTCCAACTGCAGGTTGCGAACCGCTTAATGTTCAGTTTACCAATAACTCGACAGGGGGAACGGCTTACCTGTGGGATTTTGGTGATGGCACTACGAGCACGGAAATTAGTCCTGCTCACACCTATAACGGAGGAACATATGATGTAACACTAACGGTATTAAACGATAGCGGCTGTTCGGCTACGCTTACCCTGCCCCAGTTAATACAAGTGGATTCCAACGCTATTGCGTTTATTGCTTCTGATACATCCGGTTGTGATCCTTTGACGGTACAGTTCCAAAACCTTACACCCAACGGAACTTCCTTTTCATGGGACTTTGGGGATGGCACTACCAGCACTGAACAAAATCCGCAACATGTGTATCACCAGGGAGTATATAACGTAACCCTTTCAGTCACGACTTCCTCAGGATGTTCGGGTAGTGTTACCTATCTTCAATACATTAAGGTTTATTCAAAGCCTATATCTTCCTTTACTACTACAGAGAACACAAGTGATCCAATAGATATTTCACAGGCAACCATACACTTTAATAATACATCTCAGGGTGCAGATAGCTATGCATGGGATTTCGGAGATGGAACTGTAAGCAATGATGTGAGCCCCACGCATACGTACACGGCTCCAGATACTGTCTTTGTGACCCTCATTGCTTACAATGGCTCCTGTTCAGATACAGCAATACTGGGCCCAATTGTTATCGTAAAGCAGGACGATATCTTTTTTCCATCTGCCTTTACACCGAATAACGACGGAAAGAATGATTATTTCCATGAAATGATCCAGGTAGGTATCTCGACCCTTGATTTCGCCATTTTCGACCGTTGGGGAAATATGGTATTTCAGACGAATGATCCGAAAGGAAAATGGGATGGAGAATATAAAAGTGAGATAGCCGATGTTGGTGTATATGTCTGGTATGCGAAGGCTACGCTATTGAATGGAAAGGAAATTACGAAGCATGGAAATGTCTCGCTGCTTCGGTGAGTTAAAGTAAATGATGCAGCTTTCTATGGGAAATCCTGCCGTAAGTTACAGCAGGATTTTTTTTGTTTGAATGCCTCGCAAGGTAAAATGCAGACAGGAGCTATAGATTATCGTACTCATATAATGGATCTATTCGGGTGCCGGGGCTCATATCCGTTAAGGGCTTTATCAAGCCATCTTTCAACCCATAAACCCACCCGTGCAAATGTGGTTTATTGTTGTATTTCCATGCGCGCTGAATAATGGATGTTTTTGCAAGATGAATAAGCTGTTCCTGCACGTTTAATTCCACCAGGCGATCGCAAAGCTTTTCCTCTTCATCAATAGTGTTTAATTCTTCTGCATGCAGCCGATAAACATCTTTAATATTCCGCAGCCACATGTTCAGCACTTGCTGGTAATCGTGGTTAGTTATTGCCGCTTTTATGCCTCCGCAACCATAATGACCACATACAATAACGTGCTGTACCTTTAATTCATTTACCGCATAATCAAGAACGCTCAGAAGGTTGACATCTGTATGGACCACCATGTTGGCAATATTGCGATGAACAAATATTTCTCCGGGCTGTGTTCCGGTGATCTCATTTGCGGCAACGCGACTGTCACTGCAGCCGATCCAAAGAAATTCAGGTGTATGCAGATTTGCAAGCCGATTAAAATATTCAGGGTCACCTGTTATTTTACCTTTTGCCCATACCTTATTTTCAAGTAGCAATTTTTCGTAAGATTTCATGAGTAATCTTAAAATTTAATTTACTAATTAAAGTAATCCTGATTGAAAAAAAATATTATTTATTCAGGCACTTGCTAATTGGTACAAGCATCAATAGTAACAAAGTAAAATTTCTTTGGCACTGTGATTGTTTAAATTTACTTATGCAAAATAATTTTCAAATAGATTATAACGGACAACTTATAGATATTGATTTGGAACAATCAACGGAAAAGAACGGAAAAATTTTTAAAATACATTTGCCGGAAGGAGAAATCCAGATCCAACAAAAAGAAGACAATGAGGGTGCTGACCATTGGTTTGATTTAAAAACCAATCAGTCCACTGATCAGATTAAAAAGATTGGTGCAAGCATAACTGCTTATCTTTTAGAAAAATAATATAGCTAAGTATTGGTTGAAGGAATATTTATCGTCCGGAGCAGGTCTTTTATCTGAATTTCAAAGGCACATTTAAAGTGCCCTTCAGGACAGGCCTTATATCCATGAATGCCGCACGGCCTGCAATACAGTCCATGGTTGATCTCCACTACAAAAGACTTTTCTGAAAGAGGTCCGAATCCAAACTCTGGAACTGTGGAGCAGAAAACAGCAGTAACCGGTGCATTAACTGCCGATGCAATATGCAACGGAGCCGAATCATTTACATAGTTCATTGCAGCTTGTTTCATAAGGGCAGCTGTTTGCGTAAGTGAAAGTTTCCCTGAAAGGTTGATCAATTGCACCTGATGATGTTTTATCAGTGATATTATTTTCTCACAAAGTGCTGAATCCGTTTCAGAACCGAGGAAATAAACCTGATATAGACCAGTAATGGATTCTATAAAATGCACCCATTTTTCCACCGGAAATTGCTTGGTAAACCACACAGATGCGGGCGCAATGCAAAGGTACGGGCTTTGGGTATAAACCGAAATGGCATGTTCATCGGCTACAGAAGGATACATAACAGGATTTACCGTTTCCTGCGATGTAATATTTTCTATAAGATTTAAATTTCGCTGTACTTCATGGCCTTTAAATGAATGCCTTACTTTCCTTGTAAAAAGAAATGAGAGCGGGTTTTTATCGAAGCCTATAATGTGCTTAGCTCCTGAAAGTCCTGCAAGGATTCCGGATGCAGCAAAGCGCTGCACATTAACTACAAGATCATATTTGCTTTGGCGTATGGTATGTAACAACTGAAAAAGGCTGGAGTACTTCCTTTTTTTATCCCAAATCATTACCTGGTTAATTTTTGGATTATTCGCAAGCGCTCCTTCATTTCCTTTTCGCAATAGAAAGTCAATTCTGCTTTCCGGGAAAAAGAAATGGAGCTTTTCAACAAGTGAAGTTGCTAATATTACATCCCCAAGGAAAGCAGTTTGAATAATAAGGATTGATTGAGGGGTGAAGGCCCTGGCATCTTCTTGCATGAACTGTTAGATCAATTTTCCCCTTCCAAATCATTTTTGCAGCCATATAATTTAAGTGCTGCTTGTATAGTTTATTCTTCTGAATCAATAATGAATATTATTTTTAGTATACAATATTTATTTTAAGCCGTATCCATCTGCAATATTCAAAAAAATATTTTTACATTAATTTGCAATAGTAACCCTTCATATTGAAGCCATTTTTAACTTTTTTTCTGGTTCCTTTATTTCTGTTATGCTCTAATGGTTACCGGATTGCATTACCCGGCGCAAAAATAGTATCAGATTTTCCTTCCATTCGGATCGGGAAACAAACGTGGATGACCGCAAATTGGGATTTTCGCACTCCAAAAAGCTGGTATTTTAATAATGACTCTGACAGCAATAAAGAATATGGCCGTCTTTATTTTTACAGCAACGCCTTATACGGTGCGCCGAAAGGGTGGCATCTTCCAACCCTTGATGAATGGAATGAGTTGATCAATACTTTAGGTGGTGACTCAATTGCCGTTACAAAATTATTTTTAGATGGCAGTTCTGGCCTGAATCTTAAATACGGAGGAAACAAGAGCGCGAATATCAGTCCTACTGATATTTTTAATTTTAAAGATTCCTGGGGGTTTTATTGGACGGCCACTCCGGATGAAGATCAAACCGCTTACGCACTGCATTTCATAAAAGGTAAGCTTATAATTGAACGGTTATCCTACAGAAGGGCAAATGGATTTTCGGTACGTTATGTAAAAGATAAAACATAAAGTATGCATCACGCTTTTTCTCCATTGGTGTCCTTTACAATAAAGTAACAGATAATCGCTGCGAGCAGCATCAAAACTCCGCCAATCTGAACGGCAAGCATTCGGTTATTATCGAGTAAGTGTGACATGATCCAGCCAAAGAACAGGGATGCGATAATCTCCGGTAGTACAATAAAAAAATTAAAGATACCCATATAGATTCCGACCTTATCTTCAGGCAGGCTGCCTGCTAACATAGCATATGGCATTGATAAAATACTGGTCCAGGCGATCCCTATTCCCGTCATGCTTAAAAAAAGCAAATTTTTATCATGAACAAATCCAACGGATATTAATCCGATAGCACCACATATAAGACAAAAAGCATGAGTAGGTTTTCTTCCAATGGAACGTGCTAATAAGGGTATCACAAGTGCAAATACAAATGCCACTACATTGTAAAATGATAAAGTAAGGCCGGCAAATTCCACGCCCTGGGTGTAGGCGGGGCTTTTTTCATCTGCTGCGCCAAAAATGGTTCTTGCTACAGCTGTTGAATAATAGAACCACATAAGAAATAATCCGGGCCAGGTAAAAAATTGAACGACTGCAAGTTGCTTCATCCTGACAGGCATATTAATAATGGAATGCATAATTTCTCTTGCGCCATTGCCAAACCCTTTATGTGTATCCTTAATTTTATTTCTGTTTCCGGGATCAGAAGGAGGGTATTCCTTTGAAGTAAATACAGTATAAAGGATGGCCAGTAAAAACATGGTGCCCCCTATGTAAAATGCGTATTCAACAGACGGAGGAATTCCCGCTGCTGCAGAGTTTGAAACATTTAACCAATGGCTTAGCATCCAGGGTAAAGCCGATGCACAGCTTCCCCCAAGGCCAATCATTAAGCTTTGCATCGCGAATCCCCGTGTCCGCTGCTCTTCCGGAAGCTTATCGGCAACAAAAGCCCTGAAGGGTTCCATACTGATGTTGCCTGATGTATCAAGAATCCATAATAGCCCGGCGGCCATCCACAAAGAACTGCTGTTAGGCATAAGAAACAGACAAATGGAGCTGAGTATTGCACCTATCAGGAAATAAGGTCTTCTTCTTCCAAACACGGGATGCCACGTACGGTCACTTAAATACCCGATAATGGGCTGTACAATGAGTCCCGTTAAGGGAGCCGCTAAAAAGAGTAAGGGAATCTGGTTAGGGCTTGCATGAAGGTATTCATATATAGGGCCCATATTAGCGCGCTGCAAATCCCATCCGAATTGTATCCCCAGAAATCCAAAACTCATGTTCCAGATCTGCCAAAATGTAAGTCTCGGTTTCCCTTTCATAAAGCAGCTTTATAAATGAATGCTTGACTATTAAAACAAAGTATGCTATAAGCCATGCAGCAGATATTATTTATTGAAATTGTAAAATTTCATACTCGTATGGGCCAAGCTGGAAGCTCTTTGAATGTTTCACAGCCTTATTTTTTAATACACTGCAATAACTTTTTCCGGCTAATACCCCTGGCAACACAATATTTACAGGATGGTTGCGCACATTCACCATTACTGTCATTGAATCATGTTCAAGTATCCGGTTAAACATTAGAACATCTTCACTACCGGAGTTGATTTTTTCCAGTCTGCCATTTTGTAAAATTTCAGATGAATCATATAAAGTAAGCATAGTGGTATAAAAACTACGCACCTCCGGATTTTCGTTCCAATCGATATTATATTTTTCAAACAGGTTGATTTTCTGAGGATATCCAACTTCCTGGCCCTGGTAAATAAATGGAACACCTGGCAGCGTCACCATGGTAACAAATGCAGCTTTCGCACCATCTTCATTCAAAAATTTAACTTGCGGCACATCGTCCCAGCTATTCTCATCGTGATCGGTAATAAACCTTATTGCATGATACTCAGCAGGATAATTTACCTCATCGGATGCAAGAATTCTGAATAGGGAAGAAGTTAAGGAGTCGCCTTTCCATATGTGAATTAAATCGTGATACATATTCCATCCGTAAGTAATATCAAAACCATCCTTATACATTTTCGGATCGTCACTTTCTGCCAGCATTAAAAGAGGCCGCATTTTTCGAAGGGTATCAATACAGGACTTCCAGAAATCATCAGGTACCATAGAAGCTGCATCGCAACGGTAGCCGTCGATGTTAAAGCTATCAATCCAGTATTTCATACTCTTAATCATCTCAGCACGCAATTGGCTGTTGTCATAATTCAAATCTGCAACATCAGTCCAATCAGGATTCGGAGGAATAATTTTACCGGCAGAATCATGGGTATACCAGTCAGGATTGGTGTAAATCCAACCGTTATCCCAGGCGGTGTGATTCGCCACTTCATCTATAATAAGGTACATCCCTTTTGCATGGACCGAATCGACAAGTCTTTTAAAATCTGCCACCGTTCCAAAATCGGGATTTACTTTATAGTAATCGCTGATAGAGTAGGGCGATCCATAAGCACCTTTTTTATTTACTTTTCCGATAGGCTGAACAGGCATTAGCCAAATGGTATTTATTCCCATCGCTTTAATGGCATCGAGCCTGGGAATTACGCATTGAATGTCCCTTCTTTTGAAAAATTTCGTACAAATAATTCATACATGGTTACTTTGCTTACAGGAGGCACCGTTAATGGAACTCTTGAAGAAGCGTGTTTCTTTTCTGTATGAAGACAGGAATAGAATGAAAAAAGGCACAAGAAACAAACTAAAAACGGAAAAAGGTTTTTTTTCATAAGGCGGTATGAGCAGAAATCAGCAGCTGAATATACAATATGCTAAAATCTTATTAATGTAGCTGAAAGCACTCCAAAATAAAAGATAATTTTAGCCACTAAATTATTTCATGAGCAACTACGATGTAACGGTAATTGGATCCGGTCCGGGAGGATATGTTGCAGCCATTCGTTGTGCGCAACTCGGAATGAAGACTGCTATTATTGAAAAATATTTAACGCTGGGTGGAACCTGCACGAATGTGGGCTGCATTCCGTCAAAGGCATTGCTCGATTCTACAGAGTATTTTTTTAATGCTACCCACCACTTTAAAGCGCATGGCATCCATATAGAAAATCCTTCCGTCGATTTTTTACAGATGATAAACAGGAAAAACGAGGTAGTAAAGACAAATACTGCCGGACTTAATTTCCTGATGAAAAAAAATAAAATTGATGTCTATTCCGGTTTAGGAAGTTTTGTTTCAAACAATAAAATTGCCATAAGGAAAACCGATGGGAGCAGAGAAGAGATCGATTCTAAAAATATCATCATAGCAACCGGGAGCAAACCGGCAACTCTTCCCGGAATCACAATAGATAAAAAACGCATCATCAGCTCCACTGAGGCATTATCACTCACAGCTATTCCAAAAGAGATGGTAGTTATTGGCGGTGGCATTATCGGCTGCGAGCTTGCGAGTGTGTATGCACGTATTGGTACCAAAGTAAAAATTGTTGAATACCTGGATTCGCTTATTGCAAATATGGACGGTGATCTTGGGAAGGAATTGCTGCGTTGCATGAACAATATAGGAATTGAAAGTTTCCTTTCTCATAAAGTGATCAGTGCTATTGCCGAAGAAAATGTTGTGAACGTTACAGCTGAAAATGGAAAAGGAGAAAAGGTGGAACTAAAAGCTGATTATTGCCTGGTGGCTGTCGGTAGAAGACCGTACACTGAAAACTTAGCCCTGGAAAATGCAGGATTGCATACCGATGATAAGGGAAAGGTTCCGGTAAATGATCAGTTGCAAACTTCCGTGCCTTCGATCTATGCTATCGGAGATGTGATACGTGGTGTTATGCTTGCACACAAAGCAGAAGATGAAGGTGTATTTGTAGCTGAAACAATCGCAGGTCAAAAACCGCATATCAATTATTCGCTTATTCCCGGAGTAGTTTATACATGGCCTGAGGTGGCTTCTGTAGGATTTACCGAGCAGGAATTAAAGCAAAAAAATTTATCATATAAAAAAGGTTCGTTTCCTTTCAAGGCAAGTGGCCGCGCCAGGGCTGCAATGGACACCGATGGCTTTGTTAAGGTGCTGGCCGATAAGGAGACCGATGAGATATTAGGCGTGCATATGATTGGCCCACGCATTGCAGATCTTATTGCAGAAGCGGTGGTAGCTATGGAATACAGAGCAAGTGCCGAAGATATTGCCCGCATTAGCCACGCTCACCCTACCTATACGGAAGCTTTCCGTGAAGCATGTCTGATGGCTACTGAAAACAGGGCAATACACCTTTAATAAATTTTATATATCAACTGGTTCTGATATACCTATCAGCTCATAATAATCACGGTAATCGTCATTATAAGGCTTCTTGAACACCTGATTAATGTAGACACCCAAACCCTTTTTCTTCTCAGCAAGCCCCATCATTTTATTCCATTCATTCCTTTTAACATTCAAATAATGGAAAATTCTCGCCTCTTCCTTAAACTTAATCTCTATTATCTTTTCTTTTACAGAATAATCAATGCTGGATACAGCCTGAGAGCTTACTTTTCTATGATTCTCAGTGTTTAACCGAATGCCATATTTATCGGGAAGTTTCATATCAGACCGAAAATAATCTTCAAACCAAACTATTGATATTTATAAAGCAAGAAGCTTAATCTATTAATAACCTGTTGAAATTAAAACTGCTTTTTCCGGCAAATTAAAATCAATGTTTTATCTATATCGATTCGGCAACCACCTCCTGAACTTCCGGAACCATACGTTTTAGTAATCCTTCGATGCCTGCCTTAAGCGTAATCATAGAAGACGGGCAACCGCTGCAGGAGCCCTGTAACATAAGCGTTACAGTGCCTTCGTGGTAGGATTTAAATTTAATAGCGCCTCCATCCATTTCCACAGCAGGCTTTACATAGTTCTCAAGCATTTCCTTAATCTTAGTTATCACAGTGCTTTCATCCTGTGAAGCTTCTGTTTTATTAGAGGGTTTATAATTTTTTGAAATAGTTTCCTTTCCTTCCTCCAGGTATTCTTTTACAAAAGAACGGAGTGCAGGGATCAGTTCGGTCCAATCCGCTTCTGGCGTTTTAGTTACGGTGACAAAATTATTCATGATAAAAACTCCCTTTACAAAAGGAAACCCAAAAAGCTCCGTAGCCAGTGGTGACTCTTTGGCAGCTGATTCATCCGCAAAATCCGCCGAATTGTTTGCATACAGCATTACATCCGCTACAAACTTCATTGTTTCAGGGTTTGGAGTCATTTCAGTATATACATCTACTAACTTTTTATTAAGAGTGGTTTCCATTCAATTAAATTTTTTTATAGCAAAATTAACAAAAACAGAGTCATGATAGTTCATAGGATATTAAATTATAGAAGAGGATATAAATGATGAATGTAACTTTCAGAAGATTTACTTAAGCTTTTAATAATGAGAATAAGGAAAAGAAAGGCGTATCGCAGGCGACAGGCTGAAAAAAAGATCGGAATGCCGCCAGGGAATCTGGTTTACGTGGGGGATGAGCGGGAAGCCCCGGTCCGTATAACTGTGATAGATTTTGATGAAAAGCATTTTAATGAAAAAGTTTATTTCAGTGCTGAAGAATGTTTTCAGTATAAAAATTCCTTGACAAACACCTGGATTAATGTAGCGGGTATTTATAAAACCGAAATAGTAGAAAAAATAGGCAAGTATTATGGAGTTAGTTCTTTGGTACTTGAAGACGTTGTAAACACAGATTCACGGCCAAAAGTAGACGATGATAAAGAGTATGTTTTTATTATTTTAAAGATGCTTACCTATGATAAGGTGCAGCACTGCTTAAAAATTGAGCAGATAAGCATGATCCTCGGTAAAAACTTTGTAATCTCTTTTCAGGAAGATGAAAAAGATTTGTTTGATAAGCTGCGTGAAAGATTACATGATCCTGAGTCACGCATCCGAAAAATGGGATCCGATTACTTATGCTATACCTTAATGGATAAAATAGTGGATGAGTACTTTTTGATAATTGAATCTGTAGGAGAGGAGCTTGAAAAAATGGAAGAAGAAGTTGCGATGGAGCCATCGCAGCAGTTTCTGAAAAGGTATAACGACCTGAAGCAGGACAGCATTTTTCTTCGCAAATCAGTATGGCCTTTGCGCGAGGTGGTAAATTATTTATTGCGCAGTGAGGTGGCACAGGTTAAACCCGAAACATTACCTTATTTCCGTGACTTATACGACCATATCGTTCAGGTTATAGATGCTACTGAAACTTACCGTGATCTCTTCAGTGATATTATGGACGTATACCTCTCCACACTCAGTTTGAGAATGAATGAGGTGGTGAAGGTGCTTACCATTATCTCCACCATTTTTATTCCGCTCACCTTTATTGCTGGAGTATATGGTATGAATTTTCGTTTTATGCCGGAACTTAACTGGAAATACGGCTACGCTTTCGCCTGGGGCCTTATGCTATCTGTAGCAGCCATAATGGTATTATATTTTAAAAAAAAGAAATGGTTCTAATTGGGTGAATCATTCTGCCTGAAATTAAAAAAAGACTTGTTTATCTTTCAGATCTTTTAAGATACCATGCTCGATCTGCCCATACTCAATGTCGCTATTGCCATGGTGTTTATTTTTTTTCTGCTCAGTATACTTACATCAGGAATAGTTGAGATAGTAACTTCCATTTTTCAGAAAAGAGGAAAAGACCTCCGTTGGGCCATTGATGAAGTTTTTAATGACCCAAGAAATAAGAACTGGACCGAGCTGATGTACGAACACCCGCTTATCGATGGGTTAAAGCGAACAGATGACCATCTTCCCAGTTATATTTCTTCTGATGTATTTACCAAGGCGTTAATAGATGTAATGATTTTTGAAGGGAAGCAGATAAAAATAACTTCGAATCCGGATGGCAATATTGTGTATACTGAAATTTATCCGTCAGATAACGTTGCCGGGGAAATAACTTTTAAAGATAATCACGAAAGAACGTTTTATAACTTTAAGAAAGGTGTGCAGACATTGGGATCCAGCGATGTAAAAGCCTTTTTAAACAACTTTATTTATAAGTCGAAAGATTTTTTAGAACTGAAAGATCACCTGGAAGACTGGTATAATGAATATATGGACCGCGCCACCGGGTGGTATAAAAGAGATCTCAGAAAATGGCTGTTCTTTTTCGGATTGTTGATTGCAATAGTGCTGAATGTAGATACCATTTATATTACGGGTGTTATATACAGGAACAAAGATCTGCGAACGGCTTTAAATTACCAGGCCCAACAGGTAATCAACAGCGGCGGGTTAAAAATTAACCAGGACACATTAGCCGGTGATTCTACAGGTACTTTGCGGGATAGCGCGATCTATTTTTCTGATATGAAAAGAAAAATGGACTCCATTGCATTTGTTTATAATGAAATTAAAGAATTAAACCTTCCAATCGGCTGGAAAATAGATTCGGCATATTTTCCCCATGATACTCTTTCTGTAAAAGATACCACAGTTGCATTAAAAATTAAAACCTATTGGCAACAGTTCCGGGGCTGCTATAGTGGTATTAAAAAAAATATAAAAATGAATGCGGACAAGCTTGGGCTGCTCACTTTTCTTGGATGGATTTTTACTGCAATTGCTGTCTCCTTGGGAGCACCGTTTTGGTTTGATACTATGAAGAAATTTGTTAATATGAGGTCGACGGGAAATAAAACTGAAACCTGATTCTAAATCCTTTTCTAAGTAATCTTTAACTATATTATTCTACCATGAAAAAATAAGATCTCAGTGTTAAATAACTTATAGATGTTTTACAATTGCCATACCCATATATTTAATGCCAAGAGTGTTCCGGAAGATTTTCTCGGACACGGATTGATCCGATTATTAAGTAAAAGCAAGTTCTCCTTTTATCTTGTTTTTTACTGGAAGAGGGCATCACACTGGGTGGTAGTCAATCTTCAAAAGATTCCGGTAGTAAGTACTGTAATGCATTCAGATTCTTATGTTTTGGAAAAGGTAAGTGGCTGGCTTCGAAGGTCAGTTTTTACCCGTTGGCTTGCCCGTATTTTTGAATGGTTTGCGGATACACCTAAAGATTTCGTTGCAAAATATGCTTATCTTATAGAGGCAGGACGTGAAAAAAGCCAGGAACTCATCTTTGAAAAACTGAGGAAAATTCCGTGTTATTCTGAAGATACCCGCTTCGTGGTGCTTACTCTCAATATGGACCATATGGCTGCGGGAATGCCGCGTATAAATTATCTGACCCAGCTGTCTTTTATTACCCGGCTCAAAAAAAAATATCCTCAGCATCTCTTACCATTTCTTTGCATCGATCCCCGAAGCGGAGATGAAAAGCAACTGCTAAGTTTTGCACGCCACTACATCGAAGATCTAGGCTATATCGGAATAAAGTTTTATCCTGCATTAGGTTTTTACCCCTTTGACCCAAGGCTTAAATTATTATATGAGTATGCCCAGGAAAAGGAAATTCCTATAATGACCCATTGTACAAAAGGGGGCGTTTTTTATAAAGGAGAGCTAACCGCCGACCACCTGCATCCAAGGGATCTGGATAATAAATTTATTGATACCGTATTTATTGATACTTCACAATTAAGAAACCGTGTTTTCAAGAATAATTTTTCCAATCCGGATAATTACCGTCTGGTATTAGAGCGGTTCCCGGAACTGAAGATATGCATGGCTCATTATGGAGGAAGTGATCAGATAATGGATTACTTAAGGACTAAAAATGAAAAATCGTGGTATTATAAAATTAAAAGGATGCTGGTAGAATATAGAAATGTGTACACCGATGTCTCTTATACTCTGTTCGAAACACACGTCTTCAAACTATTGAAAGAGGACATCTTAAGCGATGAGGTTGGTGATAAAATTTTATTTGGCACAGATTACTATATGACCGAACAGGAGAAAAATGAAAAAGATCTGGTTTCTGATTTTCGGAAAGTGCTTAATGAATCGCTCTTTATGAAAATTGCGCTCAGGAACCCGGAAAAATATTTAAAATCAGCGTTCTATTATCCTCCATAGCAGATTGAATCTTAATATGGATTCTAACTTAACATATTTGTATTATAGTAAGAATATTAAAAAACTTATTTCTTATAAATTGAATTTGCTGCCTTCCATGCCTGTTCCGGTTCATAGCCTTTTCGAATCAGAAAATCGGAAAGCTTTTTTTTGCAAGTAAAAATGTTCAGATCTTTAAATGACGCTGCCTTTTTCTCGGCTAATTTCCGGAGCGTAGCTTCATACTCATCTTTATTAAGCTCCGTCATTGCCTTGTTAATGCAGTAACCGGAAATAGCCCGCCGTTTAAGTTCATTAACTATTTTATTTCGGCCCCAGTTTTTCATTCTGAATTTTCCACGCGCAAATGCCCTGGCAAAACGTTCTTCATCAAGAAATCCTTCTTCTATCAGGATTGTAATGCTGTTTTCCAATTCATTGCCTCTTTCACCGAGTTCTAATAATTTGTGTCGAACCTCCTGGTGACTGCGCTCCTGGTAGGCGCAATATTTTCTCATCCGCTCCACCACCTGCGCATGAGTTAAGGTTTTATTTTTTGAAACCATATTAATTTAGAGCCGGGAAATATGGGAGAGCAATAACTAACAGTATGGAGATATGTAACCTTATCTCATCATCAGCAATTTTCCTATACAGGAAATGCTTCCATCTTCATTTGAAATCAGCACAAGGTAAACGCCGCTTTCCGCCCGTTGACCACGATAGTTATTTCCGTTCCATATTATCTGGCCGCCATTAGCTTTGGTTCGAAAAATCAGATTGCCGGCTATATCCGTAATCCTCACTTCAGCATTATTGGAAACGCCGCTAATAGCAATAGGCCCGGAATAATTTTCGCGCACGGGATTAGGGAAAATAGTTGGTGAACAGCTGCCCGAAGGATTAAGGGTAGCATCACCACGATAGACCATTAATCCCTTTTCTGTTCCAATATAAATGTCCCCGGTTGAATTGTCGATGCTCAGCGCATCTATAAAATTTATAAAAAGAGGACTGTTATCAGCCGTGAAATGCTGAAGCTGCTGCGTACCATCAGCCGAAAATAGCCAGAGTCCATTATCGGTGGCAAACCATTTCCGGTTCGCACCATCCACAACAATTTTTTTGACATTTTCTGTACCCAGCAGATAACCATTGTATCCATCTTCCGCAGTAATTACAATCTGTTGCCCTTCACACCCTGATTCTGAAAAAACATCACCAGGGCAGTAAAAAATGGATACTCCTTCATTTGTTCCTACCCAAATATTTCCATCCTGATCAGTAGCAATGCAGTTGACATTTGAAGTTTGTAAGTTCCCGGATCCGGCTCCCACGGTTATAAGTCTGTACTGATCATCGTTTGGATCGTCGAGGCTGTTTCCCGGATCATATACCATAACTCCAAGGCGAGGCAAAATAAACCATACATGTCCGAACTGGTCAAAGGAAATCTGGGTAATCCACTGCTGAATCAGAGGAAAAGGTGGTTTAAACCGCAACCAGGTTCCATCTTTTTTGCGAACCGAAATGGGATCTAAAGCACCAAGATTCGAGCACCACATATTTCCCTGGACATCAAAAGCAATACCTGCAACTTTAACACGTGCAAGATCACCGTTCGTTCCCTCAAGAGTGCTGTTGCTCATATCAAACTGATTCGTAATCCCTTTTTGATCGTCAAATTCGGCAATACCTCTCCACCAACTTCCAAAGTATACAAGGTTATTCTGAGGATTTATAGCAGTACAAACAATATCGAAAGTGTCTATAAATCCAGGCGTATTAAAAGCATCATAGTGATTCCATGTGCCATCTACCCTGGTGAAAAATCCGGTTGCATTAAAAGTAAAACCGAATGAAGGATTATACCCACCAGAAGCAATGTAAACATTGTGGTTAGAGCTGTTTACTGCCATATCGAACACATTCGAAGTCCACGGTCCGTCAGGATAAATTGTTTCTAAAAAATTGCTGGGGAACTTCTCCAGTCCGGCATACAGATCTGCAATCCAGACAATGCCTCTGTCTGAAATTGCCTGGTAGGGTTGGGGTGAAGCTATGGAATCTATTAAACCGGTGGTGTGCAAAATTGAAACCTGGGCTTTTCCACCTCCCGTTTGACAGATTAACAAAGAATTTGTATTCGATTCAAGCTTTTTTATGCTGCTGCCAGGGCGTACAAAAAATGGAATCCAGCCTAAGTCATTCAATTCAAAAACGGAATCTCCTTTGGCAGCGTAAACGTTACCATTAAAAAAGGAGGCATCAATATAATTTCCTGTATGAATTCCCTCAGCCGGAGTATAGCTATGCCAATCACTGTAGTTGGCAAGATTAGGGTCATTAAGTGCACCCCGCAATATTCCGGAAATGGTAGCAGCGTACAAATAATTTCCATCTGAGGTAACACTGTTTACCTGCAATGAATTACCTGTGGAGCCAATATAGTAGGTATCTTTTATCTCATGTTTAAGAAGGTCAACCACCACAATACCAAAGCCGCAGCTGAGATAGGCAAAATCGCCATAGATAAAAATGCTGTATATCGTTTTATCACCGGTTATACTCTTGCGCTGTATATCGGAAATATTGATCACGGCTCCATTTTGCATAATATCAATGTTGCTGTTTTGATAGCAAATAAGCAGCAGATTATGAATTGAATCGAAGGCGATAACCCGGGTTTCAATATCAGAAAGGCCATTGATTTTAGTATAGCGCTCCAGTGAATTGTCATTCTTATCAATAGAGTACATCGATAGCAAGGTGGCGCAATAAATCTTATTTGGAGACGCTGTAACGCTTAATGCATTTCTATATGGAAGCATTTCATCCCATTGTCCCAGCCCTAGTGTCTGTGCCTTAGCATGATGTATATAAGAAAACTGAATAAAGAATACAGATACTATATACAGAATGGAAAAATTTCTCATAATTAAAGCGAAAATAAACTTTTGAAGTCCTCTCGAAACGAGCCCCGTCCTGAAATATTTCACCAGAACGGGCATAAAGGATCGTAATTGCAGCATGCAATATCTTCTGACTATCGTTATATATCCTTCGTTTTTTTTGTTTTTTTATACCAGCCTGAAATGTGCTCTTCTAATAGCGGAAAATATAAATGGAAATCTTCATTAAAAATCTTGTAATACATTCTGAGTTCAGTGGTTGCATGTTGTATTCCAGGATTATATTTAATCCTGTGCGACATCCCTGTAAGTGATCTTTGAGTACCCTCAATATTCCCATAGTCAATGAGCCAGTTTTCCTGTTTCATGTGAGGCAGCATTCGCTGGTAGCGGGAAGGAAGCTGGTCAAAATAAGAATACAATAATTCATAACACTGAGAGGAGAAATTTGCTAAAGAAACAGGTGAATAGTAAGAAAAATTTTTGGCAAGAAAATGATCGTAAAATATGTCCACAATCACCGAGGAATACAGACCATATCTTTTATACAGTAACCTTTTGCTGTGTTTTACAATAAAATGCGAATCCGTAAACGTATCGATCTCACGATGCATTAAAATACCCCGGGCTATTTCAGAATCAAATACTGAATATTTTTTGCCCTTCACCGCATCTGCTATAAAATTCCCTACCATCATTCTTTCGGAATAACGGGATAAGTATAAATGAGCGAGGTGATTCAAATGGGCATTTAGTTAAGATTGATTGGACTATTTCAGGCAGGAAAGATTATCTGACAGCCTGTATTTTTAAACAGGTAGGATTGAAGAATCATCTGAACTTCACGATTATCTTTTTGATGTTCAATATTCTCTTTCAAAACCTGAAATTCCTGTGCAGTTGTATTGCTTGTGAAACCATAGCCTAGGTATTTTCCATCTTCCACAAGCACTACAGAACGCTCGGTCTCCATTCTTCCTTTTTCTACAATAATGAAAGTTTTGCTCTCAGTTTTCAGAGAATCCTTCGCCTGTACGGCACGCTGATTATACACTTCCGCACTTTCTTTTCCCGAACAGGCACCGCCGCATAAATTTAAAGCCACATCAAAGCAGGCACCGGCAGCTTGCTGCAGCCCGCAGAACTTTGGGCATAAATGAAACTGTTTCCTTTTTTCTTCAAGAAAATGGCGGGCTTCCTGCAGCAATGCAAATGATGCCAGCGGCCGATCAGTTGCTTTTAGCTTTTTAATACCAAACCGCACATAACCTTTTCCATCTTCATAGGCATAAGCACCGTAATTGTTCTCTGAAATTTTCTGGGCAGTATTAAAAGGCGGAAAATGTTTTTTTATCAGAGCAGATTCTCTCAGCATTGCTATCAGCTCCGTTCCGCATACTTCATATTGGATATGATGAATCTGGTTCATAAGCAAAGTTTTAGCTTTCGTGGAAGAAGTCCCTGAAAAATGACCCCGAATACGGCTACGCAAATTTTTTGCTTTGCCTATGTACAAAACCCTTCCTGATTTATCAAGAAAAAAATACACCCCTGCCGATTCTGGTAATGCAGTTGCCTGGGTTAAGGCAAGATGTGGGGGATAATGTATCTCCGGCTGTTTCTTTTTAAGGAAAGAAGCTATAATGCCTTCACGGTCACAGCGTATCAGGTGTGTAAAAAGATGCAATGCAGATCTTGCATCGCTTTCCGCACGATGGCACGGTAATGATTCAATCACCAGGCTTCTGCAAAGATGATCAAGCGAATACTTTCGGTGACCCGGCAAGATCTTGCGGCTGAGGCGGAGGGTGCAAAGTGTTTTTCGCTGAAAATTTTTTCCGGTTCTTTGAAATGCCTGCTTTAAGAAGCTATAATCGAAGTGCGCATTGTGCGCCACTAAAACCCGATTTTGAGTAAAACTATCAATAGCTTCTGCTATTTCCTCAAAGGCAGGTGCTTCATTCACCATATCGTTGGTGATACCGGTGAGGTAGGAAATAAAAAAAGGAATGTGGGAATCGGGACGGACAAAACTTATAAACTGGTCTGTAATTTTTTCTCCATCAAAATTTAAAATAGCTATCTCTGTAATGCGATTATGTATCGCATGAGCTCCTGTAGTTTCAATATCAATAATGGAATACATTCCGGCAGCGAAAGTTAATTCTTACTAAAGGTTAAACATTCTTGTCAATTATTAAAATAGTATTAAGATCTGAACTCAGGTAAGCATTTTAACGGCTATATTTATGAAAAAAAATTATGGCTTTAATAATTTTTGCCATTCTCGCTCTGGTGGTTTCGGTGGCGCTCCGGCAATCAGAAAAAACGAGGGCTATTGCTCGCATAGTACAGGTAGTTGCAGCAGTGATGATAATCGTAGGAATTGCTTCTTCCAGTGTAGTACAGATAGGAGCAGGAGAAGTAGGAGTGCAAACCTTATTCGGCAAGGTAAATGAAAATATTCTTAACAGCGGACTGCATGTAGTAAATCCTTTTGTAATTGTAAAACGATTTGATGTGCGCACTGAGAATTACACCATGTCTGGTATGTCCGATGAAGGTAATAAGCAAGGTGATGATGCCATCCGGGTACTGACGTCCGACGGATTGGAACTGACCCTTGATGTGAGCGTACTTTATCGTGTTGTTGCAGCACGTACCCCAAATATTCTCCGGACGATCGGTGAGGATTATCAAAATGTTATTGTTCGCCCAGTAACCAGGACGAAAATCCGCGACAATGCTACATATTACACCGCTGTGGATTTATATTCAAACAAGCGCGAGGAATTTCAGCAAAAAATTTTCACGGGTATCGATAATGATTTTAAAGCCCGAGGACTCGAGCTTCAGCAATTGCTGGTAAGAAATATTACATTACCTACTTCGGTAAAGGAATCTATAGAATCTAAGATCCAGGCCGAGCAGGAGGCGCAGAAGATGCAATTTGTATTGCAGAAGGAACGGCAGGAAGCGGAACGCAAGCGCATTGAGGCACAGGGTATTTCTGATTACCAGAAGATCATCAGCCAGTCACTTACTGCACAGCAACTTCAATATGAGATGATCAAGGCCTATAAAGAGCTCGCCTTATCAAGTAATGGGAAGGTGCTTATAATGGGAGATACAAAAGGCGGGGTGCCGATCATATTAAATGAAAACAAATAAGCTCAAAGCGTATTGTAATAAGCAATTCTAATTAAAATTGGCTTTTACGCGAGCCGTTTCCTTATTTACATTAATTTTAACACCATTAAACCTATGGTTGCTTCCTGTTGAAATAATACAGAGTGAAGACCCGGAGTCTCCATTTCTTCATGTAATAGTTCCCTTCTTTTGCCCAATTATCTATCAGGTTGATTACCACTATGGATGCTGCCAGCCGGGCTTGCATCTCTAACTGTCCGGATAGCTCCGCCACCTAAAAAGGAGCAGTCATCCGAATTATAGCAAATGATAATATTACGGAGAATACTACCGGAATAATTCAGAACTACTCTTGGGCCGTATTTCTGGGTACGCAATTCAGTTGTTGTAAAGGTGCGGATTGGAATCACTTATCCGCAACCTCCGCCACCTGCACCATTCATGTGATGTGAAATGTGACAACTAAGAAACTGAATGAAGTATTCTTCTGTGGTTGCTGTGAATCTGTCGGTAAGAATCTTTAATTTTCCTGCGAGCTGAACTTTAACAAAAATGCTTCTTGGAGTCCGTAATTCTCAGTGGACTAACTGGTGCCCTATTTTTCTGTAGTCTATTTGATAAACTTATTCATAAACTTCTATCTGCAAAGGAGATGTATCACGCTTTATTAAGCTGAATTTATAATTTCACCAGGATTGAGTATATCACATCATCTATGAAAACTGCAACTGCTGACGTTACAAATATTAATGAGAAAATTATAAGTGAAAGCACTTTTATTGACCGGTTAACACATGAAACCAGTAAGGTGATTATCGGCCAGAAAGAAATGATAGAACGGTTAGTGCTGGGAATGCTTTGCAATGGACACATTTTGCTTGAAGGAGTACCAGGTTTAGCAAAAACACTGGCAATAAAAACGCTTGCCTTAGCGGTAGATGTAAAGTTCAGCCGGATTCAATTTACGCCTGACTTACTGCCAGCTGATTTAATTGGTACAATGATTTATAATCAGCCTAAGAATGAATTTACAGTGAAGCAGGGACCGATCTTCTCCAATTTTATTCTTGCAGATGAAATTAATCGTGCATCGGCAAAAGTGCAAAGCGCATTACTGCAGGCCATGCAGGAGCACCAGGTAACCATTGGTGAAAAGACATTCCAGCTTCCGGAACCGTTTTTAGTTTTAGCCACACAAAATCCTATTGAGCACGAAGGAACCTATCCGTTGCCCGAAGCACAGGTCGATCGTTTTATGCTGAAAGTGGTTATTACCTATCCAACACAGGAAGAAGAGCGTATGATTATGCGGCAGAATATTGCCAATGAGGAACTGAAGGTTGAACCGGTGATCTCCAGGCAGGACATGTTAAATGCAAGGAAAACGGTGCGGGAAGTATATATGGATGAGAAGATAGAACAGTATATCCTTAATATCATTTTTGCAACCCGTTCGCCGGAAAACTTCAAGCTCGACAAGATGAAGAACCTGCTGCAATATGGCAGCTCACCAAGAGGAAGCATTCATCTTGCTCTTGCTTCAAAAGCATTTGCTTTCATAAACCACCGCGGCTATGTAATACCAGACGATGTAAAAAATGTGTGCCTCGATGTTCTCAGGCACCGCATCGGGCTCACTTACGAAGCAGAGGCGGAGAACGTGACCACAGATGAAATCATTAAGCAAATTATAAATAAGGTGGAGGTACCCTGATATGGAAACTGCTGAGTTATTGAAGAAGGTGAGAACGATTGAGATTAAAACACGCGGCTTGTGCAGCGATGCCTTTTCAGGAGAATATCACAGTGCATTTAAGGGAAGGGGCATGTCATTTTCCGATGTGCGTGAATACCAGCCTGGTGATGAAATCCGTTCCATTGACTGGAATGTTACAGCAAGACTGAATCATCCGTACGTAAAGGTTTTCGAAGAGGAACGCGAACTATCTATAATGCTTCTTATTGATGCCAGTAGGTCCATGCAATTTGGTACTGTAAGGGCAATGAAACATGAGCTTATATCGGAGATCAGTGCGGTGCTTGCGTATTCTGCTATTAAGAATAATGATAAGGTAGGAATAATTTTTTTTACTGAAACCATTGAAAAGTTTATCCCCCCAAAAAAAGGCCGGTCCCATGTTCTGCGTATTATCAGAGACCTTATTGATTTTAAACCCTCCTCAGCGGGAACTAATATTTTCGCTGCCCTGCATTTTTTGAATAACATAATGAAAAAACAAAGTGTTGTTTTTCTGCTGTCGGACTTCCTGAATTATGGCTATGACCCTATGCTTCGCATTGCATCGAGGAAACATGATCTGGTAGGGATTCACGTGTACGATAAGAGGGAGCGTGAACTTCCTGATGCAGGACTTTCGTTTTTTACAGATGCTGAAACAGGAAAGAAGGTTTGCATAGACACATCGGATAAAAGCGTCAGAAAAGAGTATGGAATATCTTTTATTGAGAATCTTTCCCGCTTAAAAACCACCTTTCTTCAAAGCGGCGCAGAAATGGTTAGCATCAGCACTGCTGAAAATTATATAAGGGCGTTAATGAATTTTTTTGTGAAGCGAATTCACAGTAATTAAATGGGAATAAGAATTAAACAATGCATCGGCCTCCATAATTGGCTGTATTACCATTGGATCTTTTTAGCTTTCCTGGTCTTTAAGCTCCAAACTGCCAAAGCACAATTTGTAAAAGCTTCAGCAATTCCGGATTCTACAGAATTCCTGATTGGAGAACCTATTGCTATTCATCTTACCATAGATCATCCCGAAGATTGGATTATACGATGGATTCCACAACAGGACACTATTGCGAACGTATTTCAGAAACTCTCAGAAAGTAAAATAGATACTATCCGCTATAAAAATTATATCACTGAAAAAAGAACCATTACTCTTACCACCTTTGATACAGGCCTGTTACGAATTCCGTCTTTCATATTTTATTATCAGAAAAAAAATGGGATATGGGATAGCACCTTTTCTTCTGAATTATTCATGCAGGTATCCACAGTAGCGGTGGACACCTCGAAAGCTTTTCGCGACATTAAAAAACCATTTGCCCTTGTATCAGATTCACGACGAAGGACCTTATATATAATACCTATCCTATTGGCCGGAACAGCAGCAGCAGGCATTTCATACTATGTCTTCAAGAAAAAAAAGTTTAAAAAACAAATACCACTTCCGGTTGCTGAACCTCCAGCCGAGACCGCATTAAGCAGGCTGCAACATCTGGAACGGGAAGAGCTGTGGCAAAAAGGGAATATAGAAGCATACTATATCCGCATCACACAAATTCTGCGGGAATATATTGAGTCTTTCTTTCAGATTCCTGCATTGGAACATACATCCCATCAAATTATTACTTCACTTAAAAATAAGATACAAGTCAATGGTTTGCTTGATCAGCTGAGCCAAGATTTTCTTTTAGCAGACAAGGTAAAATTTGCACAAGCACGGCCATCGCAAAAAGACCACCAGCGCATTTTTATAAACGCTGTTGATTTCATAAATAAAACAAAATCATTTGCAATTGAAAAAGATAACTCTGTATGATGCAGCTTTCTTTTGCAAATCCTCAATTCCTTTGGCTTTTAAACTCAATACCATTGCTGGCAGCATTTTATGTGTGGCAAAATAACAGGCAACAGGTGAGTCTGCAGTTATCTTCTGTATATGGATTTAAAAAAGCGAAGACATCATATAAAGTCTATCTGCGCCACAGCACATTTATGCTCCGTATGATTGCCGTTATTATGGTCATAGTGGCAGCAGCGCGCCCACAGCTGGTTTCGGGGAAAAAGATTATTTCCAGTGAAGGGATCGACATCATTATTGCACTGGATATTTCCGGAAGCATGCTGGCAAAAGATTTTACACCCAACCGGCTGGAAGCTGCAAAAGCAATTGCTGCTTCATTTATTGACGGACGCCCTAATGACCGAATCGGACTGGTGCTTTTTGCAGGTCAGGCCTATACTGCATGCCCGGTTACAATAGATCACGCCAGTTTAAAGAATATCCTTGCCAAGGTAAAGGCTGGCTACATTACGGATGGCACTGCAATAGGAACAGGTTTGGGAACTGCTGCAAACCGGTTAAAAAATAATAGTGACAAAAGTCACGTGATCATTTTAATGACTGATGGCGAAAATAATGCAGGGGAGATACTTCCTTTGCAAGCTGCTCAACTTGCCCGATCTTCCGTTATCCGTGTATATACCATCGGTATTCAATTGCATAATTCTCATATAGACCCACCTGCTGAAAATGGTTTAAACGGTTTGCAAAGTCCTGCTGCAGGAATTCTGCTTGCTAAGGTTGCTGAGATCACGAATGGAAAATATTTCAGGGCGACCAGCACCAAAAACCTTGAAGATATTTATCGTGAAATTGACAGGCTTGAAAAAACCAAAGTCAGCATGATAACTACTACACGATATGAGGAACGTTTTGGCTGGTTTGCAGGTCTTGCAGCCTTTGCTGTATTTCTGGAATTACTTCTGCGGTACACCGTGTTTAAGACACTGACATGATGCACTTTGAACATTCCCTTTTTCTCTTTTTTTTATTAACGGTCCCGCTGCTGGTATGGATATTTGTACTATTCCTTAAGTGGAAGACTTATTTCCTGAAAAAATTTGGTGACCCTGCCCTTGTGCTGCAACTGCTTCCCGGATACTCTGCAAAAAAAAACTTTATAAAATTTGGTGTACCGCTATGTGCTTTAATACTTATTCTTATAGCGATTGCAAATCCGCAAAGTTCCGGTATGAAGCAAAAGATAAAGCATGAGGGAATTGACCTGGCTATTGTGTTAGATGTTTCCAATAGTATGCTGGCAGAGGACGTTTCACCAAACCGTCTCGAAGTTGCCCGGCAATTCGCCGCTCGTCTTATTGAACACCGCACAGATGACCGGATCGCACTGATCACCTTCGCAGGGGTTCCGCAATTGCAATTACCGCTCACGGAGGATCATAGCGAAGTCCAGCTGATGCTAAAAACTGCTTCCACTGAAAATACAATGGAACAGGGATCAGACTTAGGGGCAGCTATTCTTGAAGCAGTAAAAGCGTTACCGGAAAATCAAAATCATTATAAGGCTATTGTATTGATCAGTGATGGTGAAGACCATGAGGAACAGGTAAAACAAGCTCTTAAAGAAGCGCAAAAAGAACACATCATGATCTGTACAGCAGGAACAGGAACTTTAAATGGCAAAGCCATACCGGTAAACACCGGAACACAGCAAATTTTTAAAAGAGATGATCATGGACAGGTAGTATTATCCAAACTGATCCCCTCCACCTTACAACAACTCGCGCGGGAAACTAATGGAATATATACAGAGATTGCTTCTGAAGAAAAATCACTGCAGCAAATTATAAAGCGGCTTAATGAAGTAAATAATAATATGTATGATGAACAGATTTTCGCAGCATACGATACCAAATTTCAATGGCTGGTAATTCCTGCACTGCTCTGCCTGATATTCGACCTGTTTATAAGCAATAAGAAAAGCAAATGGTTTAGTTGATGACTATCATCCGCGAAATAAAAAAAAGGATAAATCAAATAGCGATGATTGCCGCATTGTTACTAATAATTGCGGGAATCAATTCTCTTTATGCGCAATCAACACTAAAGCTTATTGAAAAGGGAAATTCAGCATATGCCAAAAAAGATTTCTTACAGGCAAAACAGTATTACAATGATGCAGTTAAATACGACAATATCCATCGATTTCCGGAAGCTGTTTTTAACCTGGGTAATGCTTTTTATAAATTGAAAGATTACGCTAATGCCACTATGCAATACAAGACCTTTATTACCATCCAGAAAGACAACGCTAAAAAAGCGCCGGGGTATTTTAATGTTGGAAATTGCCTGCTTGCACAAAAGAAATATGATGAAAGCATATTAGCCTATCAGGAAGCTGTTCGGCTGAATCCCCATGATGAGGAGGCGCGGTATAACCTTGCTTACGCTAATGCAATGATTCAGCAAGGAAGGCAATCTGCTATCCAGTTAAATAAAAGAAATCAAACGGAACTACAAATTCCTGAAATGGTTATACCTCCTCTCTCACCTGACGAATTAAAAAAATTAGAGGAAGCCATCAATAAGGATGAATTGCTAACGCAAAAACAATTGGTTCAGCATAACTTACTTGGCGGGCGAAAAAAAATTGTGAAAGATTGGTAGACACATTTTTTGTAAAGGCTAGTCAAATCTGATATCAGAAATATGGTTTAGTACTTACAAATTAATAAAATAAAAAAACATAGCTGCTTTGTGTTTACCAAAACAGCTATGCCTTAAGAAACTGTACCCTTAAAAATTAATCATCTTGCTGCATAGAAAAAATACTGCGCCGTATAGGGAACATTTACCTGCTCACCTTCGTGAGCAGCATCTGCACCTGTAGTGGGTGCTAAACCGCCTGTAGTATACAACCGCTGAATGTAAGTTATCTGCGTATAACTGTCCGGTTCTGAACTGGGCACTGCGCTGAGAAGCAACCACGGTACAGCGGTAATATCTTCTGTTATAGATTGCAATTTTAAGCCTACTACTTTTTTACCTTCCTTAGGGCCGGTGGTGGCTTCCCAGGTTGGACCAACATAGTGAATACCTACCTGTTCAGTATATGCCTGATCGGAATATAAAGTCGCATCCGGAGCTATAAACACCCACAGGAATACCGTAGAATCGGTTGTACTGCGTTCGCACTGGTAAATCTGAGAGCCTGTGGCATAAGCACTCCAAACTAATTTATTTCCTTCCGGAACCTGGATTATTTCAGGCACTATTGGGGCCTTTCTCAGATCTGTTGTTGAAGCAGCAACATTCGTATCATTTCCCATGGGGGAAAGATTTTCTTTTGAGCAGCTTGTGATCACAAGAGCAAAAAAAGCCATAAGCATCGCAACCCCGATATTTTTGGCTTTAAATATTTGACTTTTCATAAATTATTTGTTTTACTTTTTTGCCTACTCTGAATAGGATTTTCGGCTTCGTCCTTAAAGAAAATGGTTAGTTAATGTTTATTGATACTTTTAAATTTTCTGCAAGCATTTCATTCCTTGCTACTACCAAGGTTAGCACCTGATCACTATTTCTTAACGGTTGTAGAAGGAAGCATTCCCATTAATATGCCAGGCTTTTGGCGAAGAGAAGAAACCCTGTTTGAAGGCATATATTTAACCGGCTCTTGTAAATTGTCACAGGTTGAAGAAGACGTTTCAGTAAAAGCTAACACCTCAGTGATACCATCCGTATCCAATAAACTAAGGTTCACTGTATTTGCGAAACCTTCACTATCATATATGTAGGATGCTGAGATGGGACTAAATGTACCATCGGAATAATTCCATGTCCAGTTCAAAGGATTATTCCTGCAAAACATTCTGAAATAATCTGCTGGATCCACCTCAGAGTGAAACAAAATATATTTTATCCATTTACTGCCTGCCATAAAATTTCTATTGTTATCATAACCAGCTGCCTCATTAATAGTATAGCCGGGATTAAAAACAGTTCCGCCATTTTCCGCTCTTACCATAGCCCTTTTTACGTTTCCCAGCTTATTGTATGTATATATATATGCACCATTATATTCGGGAGATAACAAATTAGTAAATCCATCCTTGATAATTTGTCCCTGAATATTATATTGAAAACTATCAATAAATATCAATTCATCGTTAGGGGGGTCAGTTATACCTGGATAATAATAGTTTAGAACAGCAGGTAAAGGGCTGTTACCTTTATAAATAAAATCAAAGTGCACGCCGTCTGTACCATAATTAGATTTTATAAGACGATTCCTTACTATCGTACTCCATGGTTGCAGGAAAACCTCCATCAAAGCTCATGGAATCAGGATTACCTGCTGCGTTATAAAAAATATCGAGGGTATAACCAAACAAGTCATCCTCGGTATGGGTAACAAGGCAACGTGCGCTTGTACTACCATCATCTTGCTTATCTTCTGTCAATGTGCTTTCATCTGAGGTGTTTGGAGATAAAACTGATTTTTTACAGCTTGTAATAGAAAAGAGTAAAATGGCGATCAGCATTATTACAGCGGCCATTCTTGATTTAAGAATTTGATTTTTCATAAATTAGATATTTATTTTTTGCCTACTCTGGAAAGGATTTTCGGCTTCCTCCTAATATAATCTGTCAATATATATTGATAACAAAAGTAGCTTCCCGAACCGCTCACATCAAGTGCATGATGTGGTAGTGGTGCATTATTAGATATTATTTATTTATAATATTTGTAAAGAATATATTGAACGCTGAGAATAATAGGATATCAAAACGAAATGATAGTGAATGATAGATAAGAAAAGTCGAAGTCTTGCCAAAGGCTCCGACTGCTGGCAGTACAAGGATTAAATCTTAAACTGCCTGATAAAACGCATCAGTATTTATTTACCCGTCACAGTCATTTCAGTCACTGGCAACTGAAACTGCATTACAGAAAGGCAATGGCGTATTGAATAGGCATTGTTGCAGAAAATTCCAAGCATAGGCTTATCTGTAAAGGCAAAATCATAAATTGTAACAGAGGTTGCATTGTTTGCTGCTTCAATCCTGATCCAGCCATAAAAGAATTGACCATTTAAATTTAATTGTACTCCGATATAATTATCGGCAGTACGGATCCATGGGCCGTGTTTGCAGATTTTAACATGTTTGCTGCGTAACATAATGTGAGATGTCCACAACAGGTCAGCAGGCACTGTACACCACTTTTGATCTTTATTGATCATCGATCCGAAGTCGAGTGGCAATTGTGTGAAAGCATTGAAATTCAAAGGCACCAAAGAGATATAATCATCGGTAAAATTCACTGCTTCTGCACCTGCGGCTAATTCTTTTTTTTGCGTATGCTTAAGTATAAAATCAGGAATGCCATCACTGTTAATATCAATTACAAATGAATCAATAATGTTTTTAGGAGGAGTCAATAACGTGTATTTTACCTGTGCAGAAATATCGTATTGAAGTAACAGAGCAGTAAGAAAAATAAAAATGGTTTTCATAAAATTGTTTTAGATAGTTATATATTATATACGCCGTAAAGGTAAGGTGCTTAACAGGCCGGCTTCAAGTACATGAAGTGGTAGTGCCCAAAAGTATCAGATGCCGGAGTTAATCTATTTATGCCTTTGCTAAAATTTGCAGAGCGATTAACTCGCCGGAAAGCTTACTGGTAGTTTTCGGAAAGAAGTTATTAAAATATCAAAAATCTTCCTTACAGAAGATTCTTGAATTGCGATTATCAATTTCTATTCGCCATAAATGCGAAGAGAAAAAAACCATTATAAACTTATAGGAAATTCTCTTCACAGTTTGAAAACGATAGGCAGCAGGCAGTACGATTTTACACTTATGCCATTAACTTTTTTAGAAATCCAATCCGGCATGCTATTCACAACACGGAGCGCTTCGTTATCAAAACCGTAACTTGATTTGTTTCCAACTATACTTGCATTAGATATTCCATCGATACCTGGCATATGAATATCCATAAGCACTACATCAGGAGGAGCAAGGTTGAGATCTTTAACCAGATTATTGCAATCAGGATAAGCACCATATAATTCAAAGCCGGGCGTACACTCTATTACCTGCGACAGTCCATTAAGCAGGGATTTGTTGTCTTCAAAGATTGATATTTTAACAGGGGTTTGTTCTATTACATGCGGTTTATTCTTTATGAAGACAAATCCCTGATAAAAATTTTACTCATTGTTAAAAAATTCTTTCGATAGGACAAACAAAAACAAGATGCAGGTTGCTAAATAATATTCTCAAAAAAAAAATGCTTAATTATTGTTAGTCTATTAACTACAGCTAAAAGTGTTTAGCAAAAACGAGGTTGATTCATACTAGGGGGCCGGGAAGGAAAGCTGAATGACAGTACCTTTTCCTATTGCTGTTTGAACCATAAATTTGCCACGCATCTCATCAATGCGTTTTTTCATGTTTATCAATCCGTTTCCGGGTCCATAATTATTAAGATCAAAACCAATTCCCACATCTGCAATTTCCATATTCAGCACTTTTCCTTCAAGTCCTATTTTGATCGAGCAATTCTTTCCCCCAGAATATTTTGCTACGTTATTTACAGCTTCTTTAAAAATAAGATAGAGATTTTTTCTTTTCTCCATAGATAGCTTTAATCCTGATAAGGAAGCAGATGACTCAAATGTGAGAGCCATATTCTTAGCTTCCAGAATAGCTGATGCAAAAGTTCGCATGCGCTGAAGAATATTTTCAAAGCGATCGTTATCAGGATTTATTGCCCACACGATATCGCTCATAGATTCAATGGTATTACGTGAATTTTCGTTTATAGTATCCAATAGCGATGAAGCTTTCGGAGAATGGTTTTTTACTTCCTCATTTGCAAGCTCACTGTAAATTGCAATACTGCTTAAGGTACTTCCGATATCATCGTGAAGATCGCTCGCAATCTTATTCCGTACATGTTGGAGCTTTAGAATTTGATTCAGCCTGTAGCGGTAAAGGACATACAGTGTGAGTACCAACATCAAAAAACACAATATATAAAACCACCATGTGTTCCAGAATGGAGGATTAATAGTAATATGGATTGCAGTACCATCTTCATTCCATACACCATCGTTATTGCTCGCTTTCACCAGGAAATTATAATTGCCCGGAGGAAGACTGGTATAAGTTGCTATCCTGTTTTTATAATCTGTTGTATGCCAATCCTTATCAAATCCATCAAGCTTAAAAGCAAATAGGTTTTTTTCAGGATTAATAAAGCTCATTGCTGTGAATTCAAATGTGAAAACATTTTGGTTATAACAGAGCCGGATATCTTTGGTGTTGGAAATCGAAGTACTCAGAATTTTTGTCGGATCACCTGGAGTCACTGATTTATAAAAACAATCTGAAATCGGTAATAACCACCGGGGGCTTTCTGGTATTCGGATTCAGATTATCCGGGTTAACCATGATAATACCTTTGCTGCAGCTGAACAGCATGCGGCCATCATTCATTTTCAGACAAGCACTTTTTTCGAAATGTGTTGTAGGTAATCCATCCGTTTCATCAAATGAACGAATCCGGGTTAAAGCAAAATGATCAAAGGTTAATTTACAGATCCCGGCTAAAGTACCAATCCAGATATGCGAATTGTTGTCTTCAAGAATGCTGCTCACAGAATTGCCGGGAAGCCCGTCGCCTGCAGCATAACTTACGAATCCATTAGCCTCTCTGTTGAAAATGTTTAATCCTGCATCCTCCGTGCCTATCCAAACATTTTCGTCAGCATCAATATAGACGCTATTAATATAATCACTTCCTATGCTGTGAATATTATTGATATCATGGTGGTACCATGTCAATTTTTTGCTAAGTGGTCGATAGGTAAGTAAACCCTCCCTGGTTCCAATCCATATTACACCCTCACCATCTTCGGCAATAGAAGTAATGATTCCCGTGAAGGGATCTGGTACTTCTTCAGTGCGAAATAATACGGTGCTATTTTTATCCGGGTCAAATAAAAAGAGACCATTACATGTTCCAATCCACGTAATGCTATTGCGTGTTTCCAGCAAGGCAGTAATTGCATGGCCGGAAGATGAATAGTGAGGATTCCATGCCGCAGCGCCTGCATCTTCTATCGTTTGAAAATTTATTTTTGAAACCTTTTGAGTTTGCGGGTCAATGGTGTTAAGACCATCCCTGGATCCTATCCAAATCAATCCGCGATGATCTTCCATTGCACAAACAATGTTGTTGCTGCATAATGAAGTGCCGACGGTTGCATCATGTCTGAAAGTATGGATTATTTCTCCCGAACTGCTAATTTCAGTGATGCCATCATCGGGCGTAGCGTACCATATAGAATGATTTTTGGTTTCAATCATAGCGACTATACATGCTGCGTGATTATGGTCACAGTGTTCAGTAAAAGGATTTGATAAATTAAATGGCAGGCTTTTGGGGTTAAACGCATTCAGTCCCCCATCGGTAGTGGCAATCCACATCATGCCACTTCTTCCCTGTGAAATAGAGCTGATTTTATTGCTGCTTAGTGAATTTAATTGATCTGCGTCGTGAATGTAGAGTAGAAACTTTGTTGATTCTGCATACAATACATTCACTCCTTTATCGGCAGTGCCAGCCCAAATCTTTCCATATTTATCTTTAAATACGCAGGTGACATCATTGCTTGATATGGATGAGAGATCTTTTTCATTGTGAATATAAGCGGTGAATTTATTCACCCAGGGCTCAAATTTGTTAAGTCCCCAATCGGTTGCAATCCAGATTGTATTAGACACAGGATCTACATAAATATCACGAACATTATTTGAGGAAATAGAATTAGAATTTTCGTTTCTGTGATTGAAAGCAGTGAAAGCGCCGCTATGAGTATTTACCCTATTCATTCCACCATACCTTGTACCAATCCAAAGTATCCCTTTTCCATTGCTGCCTATGCACGTAATGTGATTATCAGTGAGAGAATTTTCCTGGTTTTCTAAAGAGCGGAAGTGCTTAAAGATTTTTGTTTGCGGATCAAATGCATCCAGACCCATGCTTGCTGTTCCTATCCAGACTATATTGCTGCTATCGACAAAAAGTGAGGTTATGGAATCCTGTATCAGTGAACTGCTGTTTGCAGACTGATGATAACAACTAAATTTATTCGAATAAATGTCGAAACCATTCAAACCCTTTCCAGAGGTTCCAATCCATATCATCCCCTGACCTCCTACGGCGGAACAGGTAATATCATCACTGGAAAGTGAATTCACATTCCTGGAATTATGCAGGTATACCGTGAAGTTATAACCATCAAATTTGTTTAACCCTTCCCTGGTACCATACCACATATAACCCAGATGATCCTGTATTATTCTGGATACACTATTGCTAGACATACCCTGTTGCATGCCAAAATGCTTAAAATAAAGCGTGTCATTTTGCGCAAACATTATAGCAGGTACTGAGCAAAAAATACAGTTAATAAAAAATCCCCAAAGGCCTGTGAAGAATTTTGAGGGAGATAGAATTTTCATATATTGAAATGGTCCCTTGTAATTTAATCATTATTAGTAGTAATTGTATTAGTTCAATTTCCCCCTGTAAATAACATCTTTCTAATGCTGTAGTGCAAGTGCATAAACATGTAGTTGAATTCGGATTTAATAATCTTATATCTACTATAGATTAGCGATATTTTAATATTCCTCTTTTTGTGTATATAAAGCCTTTTAAAAGTTATTCCAATTCTTTTGAATTGATCTGTCGCTTTTTCTTCATGGTCGAAAATTGAAACGGGTTCTGATTCTGATTACCAATCTTACTCCTCACCCTATAATTGTCGCAATTATTGATGAGGGAACGGATGTTGAGCATCGATGCACATGAAGGGTTTCATAAATTTTATACAAAGCGAACCCCTATTGAGTGCAATCTTCATTTAGATCCTCTTATAGCTTGTCCCGGTGTCACCGGTCAGCGCCGTTTATTACCACATGAACAATTTCAATCATTTTGCTATCAATGTATCGCAAGCAAATAGTCCTAAGCACCCGAATCCAATCATGCAGTATTACTTAAAAATTCATATAAAATTTGAAGATATATCTTAATAATTTACATATTTTTACATCATATGCGTCTACAGCGTATAATTTCACTTTGACTATATACACTAATATGAAAATCTCATCTCTTATGAATAAATGGAAAAATACCACCGGATGTCATGATCTGTATCTATTCATGATAAGGTAATGAGCGCTCACTTTTGCTCTGTGAGGCATCCGTTAGTTGAGGAGTGAATAATCCGCTCTTCCAATTATTATATAAACCCGATTTTATGAAAAACAATTTAGCAATTACTAATAAAAATGTTAATCAAACATTTTTTCACCTGAATAAATATACTGCCCGGCTATTTATTTGTATTTCATTATTGTTTGTACAAAGCTTTGTTTCGAATACAATTACTGCCCAGTCGAATAATTCAAAGCCACCTAACATCCTGGTAATTCTGCTGGATGATGCCCGGTACGATATGTTTGCACCCAACGGTGGGCCAGACTTTTTCAGCACTCCTGCTATAAACCGCATTGCTGAGGAGGGGATTAATTTTAAGTATACGGGCGTCACTACTTCATTGTGCGTGCCAAGCCGCTCGTCTATCTATACGGGTTTATATTCTCATCATCACGGGGCCATTGATAATTATCATTCACCAAAAAAAGGGCTGACTTATGTCTCAAGCTTGCTTCAGAATGCAGGGTACTACACCGGCTTCGTCGGCAAATGGCTCCTCAGTGATATTTTGCCTGACACACCTATTGGTTTTAATTACTGGGCAATTTCAAATGTAGCCTCTCATTTAAGTCCGTCCATTACATTTAATGACGGAACCACTGCAAAATATCAGGGCCATGATGCCGTGATCTTTACAAATTTTGCAATCGACTTTCTTACAAACAAAGTACCTTCAGGTAAACCCTGGATGCTATTTTTATTTCACCGTGTTCCACACACTCCTTTGCAGGCGCTAACCGGGGAAGATACTTTATACCAGCATGTCCCTATTACTTTCCCTGACAACTTTGCTTCTTATAAGAAAAATTTTCCTTCCTATCTGTATCCCGCCCATCAATATTCAGGTGACTCAGCATACCTTGATCAATACATCAGGGATTACTATGAAACTTGTCAGGCTGCTGAGTACAGCGTAGACAGCGTACTCAGTTATCTGGAAGCCAATCATATCCTTGACAGCACGCTGATTATCTTTTCAAGTGATAATGGGTTTTTTCTTGGAGAGCACGATCTTAAGGAGAAACAACTTTCTTATGATGTATCGCTTCGGGTGCCTCTTTTCATTCGTTACCCGAAATGGTTTGAAGCAGGAACCGTAGTTGACAATGAATTTGCTGCTAATATTGATTTTGCACCAACCCTGCTCGAGGCGGCCGGAGTTCCGAATACTTATAGAATGGATGGCATCTCGCTGCATCAACTCGCAATGGGTCAAGTGCACCGTAAAGATTTTTTCTTTGAATTCTATCCTGCCGATGATTATTGCTGGGAAGCCATTCGATCTTTAAGCTATGAATATATCTATAGTTATTGCAGCAGCTCTACCGAAGAATTTTTTGATCTTATATCAGATCCTGAAGAAAATAATAATTTAATATTTGATCCTTCATATGCTTCCGTTATTCAACAGTTCCGGGTAAAACGGGACAGCTTTCGGTTAAGCACGAATGACACCCTTCAGCCTCTGCCTGGAAATTGTAAAATGCAGTCAGTGTATTACCAGGATGCAGACGGAGATGGTTATGGAAATCCCGATATCAGTAAAAAAAGTACTACTGCTCCTTCCGGATATGTTTTAATGAGCGGTGATTGCAATGATAATAATGCAAGTCAACATCCTGGAGTATTGGAAATCTGTAATAGCATTGACGATAATTGTAACGGCCAAATTGATGAAGGAGTAAAATCAACCTTTTATTCAGATGCAGATAATGATGGTTATGGCAACCCATCCTTTTTTACCGTCGCCTGTAATGCTCCCACAGGTTATGTTTCAAATGATCTGGATTGCAATGATGCCAACCTCAGCATCCATCCCGGAGCAGCAGAAAACTGTAATGGCATTGATGATAATTGCAATTGGGAAACTGATGAAGGAGTAAAATTTATTTATTATGCAGACGCCGACGCAGACGGTTATGGTAATGCAAATAATTCTACTTCCGCATGCAGCGTTCCAAATGGATATGTCCTAAATTCTTCAGATTGCAACGATGCCAATGCCCGCATTAATCCGAATTCAACAGAGGTAATGAATGGCATCGATGATGATTGCGATGGATTAACTGATGAGAAATCAACATTCTACGCGGACCAGGATCACGATGGATTCGGAAACCCTGATGTAAGTACTGAAGGAGATTCGGTTTTAAACGGATATGTGGCTGACCATACTGATTGCGATGATTTAAATGCAAATATTCATCCGGGAGCTTCAGAAGCGTGTAACGGTATTGATGACAACTGCAATTCACAGGTGGATGAGGGAGTAAAATCCTCTTATTATGAGGATAGTGATGGAGATGGTTATGGGAAATCTACTGTTATCATGCAGGCTTGTGCCGCACCTTCGGGGTATGTAGTAAATAATACAGATTGCAATGATGCAAATGGAAATATTCATCCTGGAGCAGCCGATGCATGTAACGGCATAGATGATAACTGCAATGGCATTGTAGATGAAAATACCATTGCTGCAACCATTTCGCCCGCGGGAACAGTAACCACCTGCAGCGGAGTTTCTATAACCTTAACCGCTAATAGCGGAACGGGGATCTCTTATCAATGGCTAAAAAATAACAAGAATATTTCCGGCGCTACCAATCAAACTTATTCTACGAAGACTGCAGCAGGCTATCAGGTGAAAGAGACGAATACCTTTAATTGTTCAGGCACCTCTGCCACTACATCTCTTAATTTGGCCAGCCTTCCCACAGCTACCATTACACCGTTAGGGAATCTGAATATCTGCCAGACAAACTCTGTGGTATTACAAGCCAACTCAGGAACAGGCTTAAGGTATCAATGGGTTAAAGGAAACGCTGATATTTCGGGAGCAACAGGACAAAATTATACTGCAACTAAAACAGCCACCTATAAAGTTATGGTTACGAACAGCAGCAACTGCAGTAAAACATCAGCGGGAGTAAAGGTCACGAAAACATGCCGGGAGCATTCTATGTTTCTTCCAAATTCTTTCGTTTTATCCATCTTTCCGAATCCTGCTAATAACAAATTCACAGTCAAATTTAATTTACCGGAAGATCTGCTTAAGGCCAATGGTGATTATACATTAGCGACCCTTGAAATAAGAAATATTCTCGGCCAAATAATCTATGCCGAAGATTTTTCCATCAATGAAACCGAAGTGGTAAAAAAAATTACTCTCAATTCTGGAGAGGGAATGTACATGGTAAGTGTGCTTATAAATAACAGAATCTATTCAGCGCAAGTCATTATTGCAAATTAGAACCTCAAAACTTTTTTTTGTATTTTACCTATTTAAAAGACAGGAACTATTCCCATATAAAAACTAAAATTCCATACTATATAATAGCAATTCATTCCGAAGGAATTAATAAATCTATTAATGATTGGGGATTTATCTAAGGAAAATAATTTCTGGTCGAAAACTGAAACCGGTTCTGGTTCTTATTACCATTAAAACCTTATTTTCGCCGCCTCGTTTTCTAAAGTTATTGTAAATCACTTTCCATGGTAAAAAGATTGCGCCTGGTACTTATTGCGGCCGTGTTACTGAGTGCTGTTTGCTGGCAAACTATATCAGGCCAATCAATTCCTCAGGATTGGTTCCATCTGGACCCTAAACTCGACCATTATTACGGAGTAAGTGATAACCGCGCTTACAGCGAATTATTAAAAAACCTTACTCGTCACACTGTAATTGTCGCAATTATTGATGGGGGAACAGATGTTGAGCATCCTGATCTTAAGGCAAATGTCTGGACTAATCCCAAAGAAATTTCCGGCAATGGAATAGATGATGATGGCAATGGCTACATTGATGATATACATGGATGGAATTTTATTGGTGGAAAAGATGGTGATGTGCAATATGACAATTTGGAAATAACGAGGGTTTACCGCGATCTCAATGCAAGATTTGGTAACAGCGATTCTTCCAAAATTTCGCCTGCGGACAAAGCTGATTATGAGCGATATTTAAAAGTGAAGCAGGATTTTACGAGAGAAGCCATGACTTCCAAATTCAACTATACACTCTATGGTAATATGGCTAAATCACTTCAGCGCTTATCGGCAGAGTTGAGTAACGACGATCCCACTGCCGACCAGGTCTCCTCATTTCAACCTGAAAATGATTCACTTGCCATAGCAAAAAATTTGCTGCTCAGCTTTTTATCTCATGGTTATTCATTGCACGATGCTCTAAGGGAAATGAATGACGGCGTTATGGAAGTGCAGGCGCAGGTGAATTACATGTACAACCTGGATTTTGATCCGAGATATATTGTCGGCGATAATTACAAAGATGCTTCAGAGCGTATTTATGGGAATAATGATGTAAAAGGACCCGAATCAATGCATGGTACTCATGTTGCAGGAATAATAGGAGCTGTACGTGGAAATGGTGAAGGGGTGGAAGGCATCGCTGCAAATAATGTAAGACTTATGATTGTGCGTGTAGTGCCTGATGGCGATGAACGTGATAAAGATGTTGCAAATGGCATAAGATACGCTGTAAATAATGGAGCCAAAGTAATTAATATGAGCTTTGGAAAATCGTATGGATATAATAAAGCAGCCGTTGATGAGGCAGTAAAATATGCAGCCAGCAAAGACGTCCTGTTGGTTCATGCCGCGGGAAATGATAGTAAAGACGATGATGTAAATGATCATTATCCTAATGCTCACTACTCGGATGGGACGGGCACAGCAACCAATTGGATTGAAGTAGGAGCTTCTTCCTATGATAAAAATGTAGCCTCATTTTCAAACTACGGAAGAAGAAGTGTGGATCTGTGGGGCCCGGGAGTGAAAATTTATTCTACCGTTACGGATGCAAAATATCAAAACCTGCAGGGTACCAGTATGGCTTCGCCGGCTGTTGCCGGAGTCGCCGCAATCATTCGTGCGTATTTCCCTGGCCTGACAGCTATACAGGTTAGAGAAGTATTGATGAAAAGCGTGGTTAAAATTCCTGGAAAAATAACCTTACCCGGAAGTGACAATAAAAAGATAAAACTTAAAAAAATCTCCCAAACTAATGGTGTGGTGAATGCCTATAATGCAGTAAAAATTGCGGAGAAGATGAAGCAATAGTTTTTAGTCTTTCCTTCAACCTGCAGTAATATCATTATCGGAACACCATTTAACTGTTATCTTCGTTAACAGAACCGCCGTAACTGTATGGATCGATTATGAGACTTATCCTTCTTTTAACTTTTCTCTCTGTAGCCATAACAGATGCCTGTACTAAGAATGTACTCAGCTCTTCTACAAAAATTACAGATAACCTGGTTGGTTGCTGGAAATTCTCTTTAGAAAAAAATGATTCCGGAAGAGTAACACGCGTCTTCAGAACCGGCGATCCTAAATGGGCTGCCTGGCCGGAACAGTATTGCTTTATAGCTCCTGATTCCATAACGTATTCTTCCGGCGGTGTAGATGCAATGCCCGTAAGATTTATGAGCGGTACTTACAGCCAAAAAGTACAGAGTGATAACGGTCATAAACTTATATCAATCAGTTTTTCTACAGATACAGAAAGTAAAGATGCAATGGAGAAAGAATTATGGTTTATACAAGATACTCTTTGTCTTAAAACAACAGGACAAAATGTGACTGATTATTACGTACATCAGTAACGAACCTTCTTAGAGAATCCCTGTCATTTAGTTTTATTTGCCTGAAATTTCCGCCTTTAAATACTCTGACAAAAAGACACAATAAAATTAACTGTACTACTTTTGTTACTGTAATGTTCAACTAAACTTATTGAGATGCCTGGTTTTATTTTTATTATCATGATTGGATTGCTGGTGGCGGGCTTTATCATACAGGCCAGACTTCGCTCTAAACTCACTGCCTACAGCAAATACCCATCCCCGAACGGAATGAGTGGAAAAGACGTAGCAGAGAAAATGCTTCGCGATAATGGAATTTTGGACGTGCAGATCATTTCTGCCGAAGGTTACCTAAGCGATCATTATAATCCAATGAATAAAACAATTAATCTTAGTCCGGAAATCTACAGCGGAAGAAGCATCGCTTCGGCTGCTATTGCTGCCCATGAATGCGGACATGCAGTACAGCACGCTGTGGCATATCGATGGCTTACATTACGTTCCCAGCTGGTTCCCGTGGTCAGTTTTTCTTCCCGTTGGATGCAATGGATCTTACTGGCGGGAATATTAACAATCCGGATGTTTCCGCAATTGTTACTTGCAGGTATTGTTCTTTTTGCATTGACTACATTATTCAGTTTTATTACATTGCCTGTAGAATTTGATGCCAGTAAACGGGCCCTTGCCTGGATGGATAAAACCGGTTTTATGAATAGCCAGGATTATACAAAAGCTAAAGATGGCCTCTGGTGGGCTGCTATGACTTATGTAGTTGCTGCGCTCGGATCTCTTGCTACTTTAGTTTATTATATTATGATTTACTCGGGAGGAAGAAGAAACTGATTAAAGCGAAATCATAAACAAGCCCGTTCCTTGAGAACGGGCTTTTATTTTTTTATGGCTATCTCAAAGAAACTTTTCTCGTTACCATCGCACCATCCTGCCCCACTGTTACAAGGTATAATCCGCCTGGAAGATCAGCAAGTGAAAACTGGTATTCATTCTTATCTGTAGAAAGGGCTTTAACCTGCTGGCCTGCTAAATTAAAAACCTGAATGTTCATGGTACCTTTTGCAGAAGGTGAGGAAATATAGACCTGTTTTTCAAAAGTGAATATCCTTGCATGGTGATTCTCTACTGATGCAATTCCAACCCCGGCTGGCCCCATATCTCCGGCCACAATACCTGAATCGGCAATGGACTGATAAGCATAATCTTTAACAATAAAGTAGACAGAGTCTTTATTGGCAGTCACATCCAGTCTTGCCCATCCATAGAGCAATCCGTTACCTGCAGTAACCCTCAAACCAAGGTATTTATCTTTCACGTTATACCAATTTCCATAGGTTGCCAGCAAATCTCCGCCAGGATTGGTACCTACAAATGTGGCCATGTATTGTGATGAAAACGTACTCCAATCTTTTTTGGCGTCTATAACATCGCCTGCATTAAAAGCCAATGGATAAACATAGCTCGTACCATTGGTACTCGCAGCTATAGAATTACCGGGATAAGGTATTGCATAAACCTGACGGACTATATGATTTTTTGAGCTGATGGTGTCATATATCTGGATGAGAAAATCCGTATTGGAATCTCCATCTAAATCAAGCGCATAATTACCACCATTTTTTTGAACAACAGCATCAGGCTCCACGTTTGTATAAACGATCTGTCCGTTGGCGTTAGTCGTTCCTGCAATAATAGGTGCTGCAAGTGCCGAATAGGATACTAATTTTCTGAGGAGTGTAGAGTTTTCTTTTTTCATGAAGTTCGGGTTTTATTTATTAAAAATAAAGAAAAATACTTTAAAAAACTGCTTTGCTGCTAAAGATTTAAAAGGAATAGTTTAATATCAAAATCCTCATCTCTGAATAGCGGAATTTCAAATCAATTTCTCATTTTGCAGGTGTCAATATTTTTCATTCCCTGAAGAATTTTACTATTAGTAGCATCAATGAAACAAAATTCCGTCCTATGCTCTTTTTTCTTCCTGCTGGCGTTAATTTTTTCCCAGTCATGCAAACAAAACAAGATACAACCAGTACCTGCAAAAACATCCCCAAAGGGTACACTATTCATTATTGGAGGTGGCGATCGAAATGATAAACTGATGCAACGCATGATTGATGAATCAGGTTGGAAAAAAGGCGATGATGTTGCTATCATGACCTTATCCAGCAGTGATGACAGCACTTACATTTGGGAGAATGAACAGTTCTATCATCTTACGGGTCAGAATGCTATCAAGTTTGATTCTGCAGCTGTTTACGATGGAAAGAAATCAGATTCTTTGCAAGGAGCTAAGATCATTTTTATTAGTGGGGGAGATCAAAGCCGGTTCATGAGGCTGATAGAGAATTCACATGTAAAACAGATTGTTCATGATGCTTATTTCAACGGCGCACTTGTGGGAGGAACCAGCGCCGGAGCTGCAGTGATGAGCGAAAAGATGATCACCGGCAATCAGTTACAGGATACCGTTTATTCATCCACCTTTAAAGTGATTCATAGCAATAACCTGGAATTGACGGAAGGGTTAGACTTGCTGGATTCGGTGATTGTAGATATGCATTTTGTGGCACGCAGCCGATATAACCGTTTGTTCTCCGCTATCATGGAATATCCGAGATATCAATGTATAGGCATTGATGAAGCCACGGCATTAATAGTTCACCAGGATTCTGCAACGGTAACTGGAGCAAGTGAGGTCATCGTTTTTTCTAACCCTAAAAAAGTGATAAAAGGCAGCCATTATTTAATGGGCGCAAAAGATATCGATGTCTCTGTTTATCTGCCGGAAGAAAAGTTCAGGATAAAAAATTAATTTATACAGTGCTAATTCTAATAGTTATCGCAGCTTATTATAACAGCGCTAGTTTAAGTAAGCTATTGTTGTTTAATAAATTTCCTGGTCACTATTTTTGATCCGGTGTTTACCCTCAATATTAAAATGCCATCAGGAAAACTTTGAAGGGGAACTGTGTATTCCTGCTTGGTTAAGATACATTTTTTATGATTGGTAAACTCTTGCCGAAAGGAGGCATAACAGAGTGACTAATTTGTGTTGTAATCAGAAACATAAGGATGGAGAGATATTCCAGCATGATGTATTAATCTTAACTATGAAATTTATGAAAAAAAATTTAAATGTATTACGGCATAATTGCGACGCTCCCTGATCTCGCGATAGTAACAGGCTTATTACCGGCTTTTATTAAACAAATAGAAACTGCCGTATCTCATATGGTACATAGGAAAAGAACCATGGTATTTGTTTGTTTCATTCATTAATCAAAATGTATTTTTAGAAAAATAATCTTTTAGAGTATCCTATCACCACTCAAATAATTATATGGATTTTATAACCGTTTTATCATGACGCTGGTAGCAAAAGCACAACACCTTCAGGAGAAAAGTATTTTAGTTGGACTTATTCATGGCGGGCAAAAGGAAGAGCAGATGAATGAATATCTTGATGAGCTGGCATTCCTTGCTGAAACTGCGGGAGCTATAACTATGAGACGTTTTACTCAAAAGCTCCATGCACCTGATCCGCGCACCTTTATTGGCCCCGGAAAATTGGAGGAAGTAAAAGACTATGTAGAAGCAAAAGAGATAGACCTGGCAATTTTTGATGATGATCTCACAGGAAAGCAGATCAATAATATTGAGAAGGAATTAAAGATTAAAATTCTCGACCGCAGCAACCTGATCCTCGACATTTTTGCCAATAGGGCCCGCACGGCTCAGGCAAAAGCACAGGTGGAACTGGCGCAGCTTCAATACCTGCTTCCACGCTTAAAGGGACTGTGGAGCCACCTTGAGCGCCAGCGCGGAGGAATAGGAATGCGCGGACCGGGTGAAAAAGAAATTGAGACGGACCGCCGTATTGTAAAGTATCAGATAGCGCTGTTAAAAAAAGAGCTCGAAAAAATTGATAAGCAAAATCAAACACAGCGCAAATCAAGAGGAGAGTTAATCCGCGTTGCACTGGTCGGATATACCAACGTAGGTAAATCTACCCTAATGAATGTGCTCAGTAAATCAGAGGTATTTGCCGAAAACAAGCTGTTCGCAACGCTGGATACTACCACGAGAAAAGTGGTAATGGGCCGTATGCCTTTTCTTCTTAGTGATACGGTAGGCTTTATTCGTAAGCTGCCCCATCACCTGGTTGAAAGTTTTAAATCGACGCTTGATGAAGTTCGTGAATCAGATATTTTGCTGCACGTGGTAGACATTTCTCATCCTCAGTTTGAAGAGCAGATTCAGGTGGTTAATGAAACGCTCGTTGAATTAAAAGCACAGAATAAACCTACTCTTTTGGTATTTAATAAAATGGACCTCTACGAACAAAATTATTTTGATGAATTTCTTTCTGAAACGGTTCGTGAAGAATTACTGCGCAATCTAAAACATGCCTGGAGCAAGCAAACGAATGGAAATGCTGTATTCATTTCAGCCACCAAAAAAGAACATGTGGATGACCTGAAAACTAAGGTCTATGACCTGGTTAAAGAACTCTATTTAGAGCGATATCCGTATAAGGCTGCATTCTTTTAAGACAGTCTCAAACAATTAAAAGTGTATGCAGATACCTTATTAAACTAACATCTGGAATTGAACCATGTCTTACCTGGTTTCATTCTGCATGTTGCGAACTATTTTAACAACGAGGTTTCTGGGCGTAAACCGAATTGATTCAACCATTAACTTATTTACAAGACCGTGCACTGCAACTGCCTTGCCCTTCATCATTGCTTTGTAGCCATATGCTGCTACCTCTGCGGAGCTTTCCAGCTTTTTACCTTTTATTAATTTAGAATTGTGCAAATCAGCCTTTTCCTGGAAGCCACTTTCAGTTGGGCCCGGACATAGAGCTGTAACCGTTATATTGTAAGGCTTCAATTCATCATAAATTGCTTCGCTGAAATGCAATACAAAAGCTTTGGTTGCATAATAAACCGCCATGGTAGGGCCCGGCTGAAATGCTGCCGTGGAGGCTACATTCATAATTTTTCCACCCTTTCTTTCTTTCATTCCGGGTAAAAATAATTTACAGAATTGCGTTAGCGTAACCATGTTAAGGTTCATCATTTCTTCCAGCTTATTCCAGTCAGCATCTATAAACATTTCAAAGTCACCGAAACCGGCATTATTTACCAGGTAATCAATTTGTATATCCGCACTTTTTAATTGATTAAAAATAAAAGCTGCTGCTCCTTTTTGTGACAGATCTTTTATAATCACCATCACTTCTGCTTTGAACTGCTGTCTTAACTGCTCTGCAAGCTGATTAAGCTTTAATTCATTGCGGGCTATTAACACCAGGTCATGTTTATGCTTAGCAAATTCTTTTGCAAGTTCCATTCCTATGCCACCGGAAGCGCCTGTTATGAGTGCAGTATTTTTCACCTGAGTTTATTTATGAGACGATTTAACAATTAAATTCTTTTAATTGTAAACCCCTGTCTGGAGAATTACTTATAGACTTATATTACCTGGTCCTTTTATGAGGGATATTAAACTGGTCACTTCAGAAATTCTTGTTTGTAAATACACTGCTAAATTATTTACTTATTCTTTAGGCTTTTTACCTTTGCTGATAATATACATCCATGAATTTCCTTCCTGAAGAAATTGAAAACTATTCGCAGCAATATACAACTGCAGAAGATAATGTATTAGAAGAACTCAATCGGGAAACTTACGCCCGGATCTTAATGCCGCAAATGCTCTCCGGTCATCTGCAAGGTCAGTTTTTACGAATGATAAGCAAACTGATTCGGCCTCAGAATATTCTTGAGATTGGGACATTTACCGGCTATTCTGCCATTTGCCTGAGCGCCGGATTGCAGGATAATGGCACTCTTTATACTATTGATACAAATGAAGAATTAAAAGAAACAACAGAGAAATACTTATCAAAAGCGGGTATCGCTAACCGTGTAAAATTTCTTATAGGAAAAGCCGTTGAAATTATTCCTTTGCTGAATGTGGTTTTTGACCTGGTTTATATCGATGCTGATAAACAAAATTATAGCCGCTATTACGATATGGTTTTTGATAAAGTGAATAGCGGTGGGTTGATTTTGGCAGACAATGTTTTATGGAGTGGAAAAGTAGTAAGAAATGAGCCTGATGAAGAAACACAGGCATTAATTGCATTTAATAATAAGATTAAAAGTGATCCTCGTATAGAGCATATATTGTTGCCGTTACGGGATGGCGTAATGATGATCAGGAAAAAATGATTGCACAATTCACGCGAAGATGGAAATCGTAAGCGTTTATTTCCAGCGTAAAACACGATAGGAATGAAATTAAGAACTGTATTTTTTTTTCTCTTTTTTATTTGTTACAGATCATTTGCGCAATCATATGATGAACTGGTAGATCAGTATATCAATCAATATAAAGATATAGCCATAGAAGAGATGCAGCGAACCGGAATACCTGCAAGCATCACACTTGCCCAGGGCATTATTGAATCTTCTGCCGGTCAAAGCCCACTGACCACTCAGGCTAATAATCATTTTGGAGTAAAGTGTCATGATGATTGGAATGGAGAAACTTACTTATATGACGACGATCGTAAAAATGAGTGCTTTCGTAAATATCCTTCCGCACTCGATTCTTTTAAAGACCACTCCGATTTTTTAAAGATGCATCAGCGCTATTCTGTATTATTTACTTATGTCGCGGATGATTATAAAGAATGGGCAAAAGGATTAAAAAAATGCGGCTATGCCACTAACCCGCACTATGCAGGCATTCTTATAAAATGCATAGAAGACTATGATCTGCACCAGTGGGATTTAGAAGATGCAGAACGCGCTGCCTGGTTTGCAAAGGTCAACCAATCAGAAGAAAAAAAATTGAACATTAAGGAAGAAGGAAATCCCGAAATAGTAAATTCTTCTTTAACCAGTGTGAATGCGGAAGAGCGTATTTCCATATTCAATAACATAAAAACAGTTACGCTGCAGCCGGAAGAATCGCTTAAGGATCTCGCTACTACTTATGAAATCAGCATGAAACGTCTTCTGCGATATAATGATATTTCTACTGCCTCACAGCTGGTTGCAGGCAACACGGTTTACCTGCAGCCCAAACGCAGTCATGGCGACGCAGATACGGTAATCATAAAAGAAGGTGAGACTATGTTTGATATTGCCCGTGACCATGGTATTCAGCTCGACGAATTGTATAAAAAAAACTTGCTCGATCAGGGCGCACAACCTGCATCCGGTCAAGTTATTTATCTGCGGGAAAAAAGAGAAGTGGCTCCATTAACAGCAACTGCTGTCACTAAAGATTCAGTAAAAATTTCTAAAATAAGCCCTGATAAAATTGAACTGTTAAAGCCGCAATATCATGTAGTGGCAAAAGGCGATACCCTCTTTTCTATTTCTAAAAAATATAATCTGACTATTGATGAGCTGAAAGGAATTAACAAGCTTCGCTCAAGCCAGATATATGTTGGTGAGAAATTAAGAGTTGAAAAGTGAAAGGGAATTTCTAAGGTGCTTTTCTTGCCGCAATCAATTTATATCTCCCTGCATCGGCCTTATCAGGATTTCTTCTACTACTGTCTGCGGTGAAAGGATGAAGGCATTCCACACTGCGCGGGCTATATCTTCTGCCTTCATGAAACGCTCCTCCGGAAGATCCATGCCCTCCCACGAATTGGTGAGCGTAGCCCCGGGTAACAACGCCGTAACTTTAATATTATAGGGAATCATTTCCAAGCGCAGGTTTTTAGTGTAACCCAGCAATGCAAACTTTGAAATCCCATATGATCCACCATTGGGATAGCCCTGCAGGCTGGCAGTGGAGCAGATATTAAAGATGTGACCGCTCTTTTCGCGGATCATCATCTTAATTAAAAACTGGGTGAGGTAATAAGCACTGTACAGGTTCGTCCTGATCAGTTTTTCCAATGTTCCCCCTTTCTCCTTGTGCACCTGGCCGGGCAAAAAGATTCCGGCATTGTTAACTATCACCGAAAGGATGTTCCATTTGCTCCTTATGAGATCGGCAAAAACTTTTAGCTGTTTTTTATCGGAAACATCGCATTGCTGTGCAAGTATGTCAATATCCGGAAACTTCTGCTGCAGCGATTCGCAGAACTGATCCAATTCTTTTTTATTACGCGAACAGATGGCAAGGTTGAAGCCTTCTGCAGCAAATTTTTCTGCAATTGCTTTTCCAATGCCTTTTGTAGCTCCTGTAATTACTGCATTCATATTGTTCTTCCGATAATCCCAAACGTAGCTTTATTTTTGGAAATCGTCATTTTCAGCATCAGGCAGTTGAATTCAAATATTAAAATTACAATTTGGTATCTTCCATTATTTTTGATTTTAATACTATTGAACGATAAATTGCTGCAGTTCAGCAACACTACCATCAGCCTTCAAACCTTTCAAAAGGTAAAAACCCTTCGGAAACATGCTTACATCCACTGAAACTTTTGAATCTATAGTTCCATGGTAAAAAGACCTTCCTAAGAGATCCAACAATATAACTTTCCGTATTTCGGAGGTTCCTCTCAATTCTATGGTAACCTGCTTCTGTGCTGGATTTGGATATACAAAGAGCATAGATGGTTTACTTTTAGAACCACTTTGCATTTGTGTATAATACTTTGCAAAGATATCTTCCACATTTTCTCCCGAAAGTCTTTCGGCACTGCTATCTATTTCTTCATCTAATATTTTCGCTACCATTATAAGGTTAACGATGGAATCTACTGTAGGTAACTCAATGCCGTCAACTGTAGTAAGTGTCCAGGAGGTGTTTAAGGAGTCGTAATTTAAGCCAAGAACAGAAAGGGTGGAGAAGTTCTCACGGGTATTATCATTATCCTTTATTATAAAATCATCATAGGCATCACTAAAGGCATCCGTTACAATATCGGAGACTGAGAGTGATGAATCCTCTTCTCCCGAATCGGCTATTCTTGCCTGGCCATTGCAAAACGAACAATCATACGTTGAAGGAACGCACACAGATATAGGCTGTCTGTCGAATGTTACTCCGCCCGATGATGAGCAAGTGGCTGAATTCTGAAACTTATAGCTCGACGGTGCTGGCGGGACATTTACTCCGCCAGGCGGGCACCAGATATTTCTTCGGGCCTTGATCGTAGTTATAGGATTTGAAGCTTGCGTGTAGCACATGTCGAACAGCAGGGCACTATTACCGGTGTTCCGTGTAAACCATAAAGGATTGAACAATCCATTGTTATCGCTATTAATATCATTTGTAACAGGATCGATATTCAAAATAGTGTTAGTTCCTTTTATGCCTGCGCCGCCATCCCTGACGACCATAGCACAACCGGCATCACCCATAGTAAGCATAGAAGTATACGCGCCGCTGCCACTGTTCCAGCTTCCATACAGTGCCATTCCGGTAACAAGTGTCTGATCAACTTTAGCTCCGTTTCGCATCCAGATCTTCGAGTCTACACCGTATATTCCGGTATTACAGTTATAAACAGAGCTGCCATCCATGTAAAGCGCTTTCACGTCAGTCAGATTAAATCCCTGATCGTATCCCTGGATCTCACCGCCGTCCATTGTAGTGTTTTTACAGTTGATAAGTGAAATAGCTTTGGAACCAGCAGCAAGATTATAAGTAGGCGTGCAATCGATGATGCGCATTTTATCTACCTGGTTGCAATTGATGGCGGCAGGGCAATTGGAGAAGCTGCAGGTATTGATATTTACCTGAAGCGGAAGGGCAATCTGCCGGAGCTCAAGGCCTGTAGCAAAATTTGTAAACGTGCTGTTTTTAATGTCGCACACGGTACTGATTGTTTTTCCATATAATCCTTCATTACCGATAGGCGCAGATGAAAAACCGGTGAAATTTACATGATTGACATCTATAGACGCATTCAACACTTTAATCTTCGCATTATTATGGATACTCACATCGCCATTTTTAATCGTCACTGGATGACCGTCCAGCGTTAGCACTACATTGTCATCAAGCTCTATCATTTTATGCCCTTGCCCCGCACCATCCCATATAATATCACTATTGTTGCTCAACGTTAAATTGGAGTTATTCATGAAATGGTAAAAGCCGGTTCCCTGATAAATGAAATCTGCGCCGTTGTCAAATTTCAGGGTACCTTCCACCCGCAGCTCGGCTGTATATTGGTTATATTGCGGGTAGTTAAGCTGAATTCCCTGACCTGCTACATTATTCTTGATTATGATCTTACCGCCTGGTTCTATGTCTACTAAACCATCATTCCAGATGTAAAGCATGGCTCCGTCTTCAAGAATAAGGGTACTGCCCTTCTGTACGTATACTGCAGCCCCTTCGTGAACTTCTAATTTGCTTCCCGCTTGCATTGTTAATGTACTTCCATTTTTGATGTAAAGACTTCCATATGGATCGATATGAAAATATGAATTGGGCAGGCAGGTCATCACAGTGGGTTGTGCGAAACGATATTGGCCGGAGACCGGATCGTTATCATAGGCAATATGCTGAGTGGGACTCGCGCCGCGATCGAGCGTAACAGAATGTCCGCCTGTTATATTTACCGAATACTCGGTTGGATCATTAAGGGGAAGGTTCGCTGGATCAAAATGCACGCTCGGATGAAGTTGAATATCAGGTGCGCACCATCGAGCATCATTAATAATGTCATAATCATCCCAACGAATTCTTACCTTAAGATCTACTGGAGTTTCACCCATCATGTTTGTTGCTCCCCAGGTGGTGTTTGGAATTTCATTTAAAATCTCTATCGACAATCCATTAAGGTGGATCGTGCGATTTTCGTATTGGTCAAAGAAATATGGACTCGTACTGCTTGTTGGCGGATTAATATCGTTAGCCACATTAAATTCATGACTCTGAAGAGTTAAAACGGTAACAGGCGAAGGATTTGTTGAAATACCAATCTTCGATTTGCCTGAAGCAAGACTGAATGCATCTTCCGAATCGCCATATCCTTGCATATTGCAACTAAATGCGCCATTCACCACTTCTCCTCTGTATACATCGCTGCTATCAGCATATGGAGATCCGAGCAAAATTCGTCCATCTCCTGTTCGATCATAGTAATTAAACAAATCAGAGCATCCTGTAAATGGGTTGGGAAGTGTATTGTAAGATGATTTGTCAAAAGGCACTACGTAGGTACTGCTGTTTTGCCAGCAAGCACCCAGTTGCTCTAAATTAGGGCGATAATCGAAATCGAAATTTCCTTCGGCTTGTATTGGCATCATCCAACTACCTAAGCAATTTGGATCGTAGTAGTCATAAACATCCTGAAAAATATCTGTCGAATGCCCGGGGTCGGTGGTGAGTTTCCTGTCTTTGCCAACCTGAATGTATGCGTACATTCCGCTTGCCCATGGTGTGGAATTAAAAGCCCCTTCATTATTTTCATGATCAAACTCTGAAATCATCTGATGATTTTCAAGCCATAAATATTGGTTCTTGATCGCACCGGGCGCTGTATTGCTGCCGCCAACATAATCAATGTAGGGCAGCTTGATCCTGATCGCATCGCCCGATTTGCAAAAGTCGCGCAGAATGTAAACGCCACCATCGGGATTATTATCCTGAGAGTAATGCTCAAAGTCAATGAGTGTTGTTCCGGTTTCATTAAGAGCACCCAGCAAAGTGCTTCTATTTCCAATCAGCCAAGATGATGGCGGTCATATCCACAATATATATCTGAAGGATTATCATACTGTGCGGTAGTGCAATACATCTTCGGTGCTGTCATAAAAGTCCAAGGTCCAGCCCCTCCGCCGCTATGCCAGTTATTCCCTCCGAAAAGTCCGTGCAGAAATTCAGCGGTAAATGTGAGCCATGCATCATGCCTGCTGCATCCTCCCCATGAAGAAGCAAGATAAGTAGTATAGGGACCACTTGCATCGCTTAACGCAACGATATTGCTACCATTTACCCCTGCTCCGCCCGCACAGGAACCTGCAATTTTTCCGTACAGGTTGTGATTCCAAATGATAAACACTATATCAATAACATTGTTCGGATCATTTGCATTGCTTTTCTGCAAACCTTTGCTGTAGCTGTCAATAATATCGAAGTCGGTCAATTGCTTTCCATGCGCTGTCGAATTGTTCGTTATGTATGAGGCGAGCGCATTCAGGCCGGCGGAAAAACAGTAGTCGGTTAGGCCGGAGGCGGTACAAGGCACAATAACACTTGCATAATCGCCGAGCACAACTAAGCTGCCCTGGGAAGCTTCAAAGAAATAGTCCGTCAATGTCCCCTTTGTAATGTTCGATGCTCCGGTATAATCCGCATCAAACAACGGTTTAGCTATGGGATAATTTCCACCGCCTGTTTCCCATTTGGGTGGAGCATTTGCGGGCCATTCATTGTTATCATACACAGGTGCTGTAAGACAGTTACCGGCAGTATAATCTACGTTTGCGTAAACAACAAGTACTCTTATTTGAATAGGAGTTGCCACCGTTCCTTTCGCAGGCAGCCAGTAACCATTTTCGGAACTTACTGTTTGTGCAATAAGAGAACTCCAACAGATCAGTGAAACCAAAAGAGTAGATAACGTTTTCATAAGAATGAGGATTATTGTTTAATAATTATTTCCTTAAAGAGCTCTTTGCCTTGTTCACCGACTGCCATTATCAGGTAACACCCAGCAGCCAGGTCGTTGACCAGGCAATGAAAGTTGGATGATCTCATTGTTTCACTGAGGCGAACATTGCCAAGCATGTCCATAATTTTTATT